>CAYNVA010000627.1:0-8227 GCA_964400575.1 uncultured Thermodesulfobacteriota bacterium
AACACCCATCGAGCCTTCCCTGCAGGGGGTGAAGTTCCAGGTGCTGCGCAAACGGGTCCTTCTGCAGATCGGTAATAACCCGGCTGAATCGGGCCTTGAGATCGGGATGGCGTTTAATAAATTTACGTGCCTGCCGCAAAAACTGCTCTGGAGCGACCATGCTGTACATTAGCCGTTCTCGCCTGCTTCAATGGACTTCAACAGGTCGCCGGAGGTTTTGAATTTCTTCACCTTCCCGGCTTTAACTTCTTTCAGCGATGCCAGGACACGGCCGTGGTATGCCTCCTGTTCGGCTGCAATGAGCGCCTCGTAACGCTCTTCACTCATCACCACATACTGCGGCTGATTGTTCCTGATCACATGCACATCGCCCTTGTCGATAACATCATCAACAGCGGCAATACCTCTGCGCTTGATTTCCTGTGCTGGTAGGGCATTCATGCTCGAATTCCTTTTTTGATTTTATTTAGTACTTAATTTAGTACCATATAAAATACCGTTTTGCAAACTTTAATCGTACACTGCAAACAATAGGTGAACTGTCCCTTTTTCCCTGGTAACTGTCCCTCTTTTCCCTCAAACGCAACAGAACGCATACATAATGTATAAATGCCTTTTTTATGGTAGAGTGCGAAAAAGCATCGCTCGGATCTGGAGGGCTTCTTATGACCACAGCCTGCGCGATCTGCTGTGCGGAAAAATTCCCGAAACACCATCAAGGAGCTGAGTATGATTGCCGGCATGATAATAATAACTTTAGCCCTGGTGTTTTATTCGATCGGTGTCTGGTCTGAGCGGTTTGGAGGCAGATTGAAGCCCCGGCATCTCGCATTTTTCTGGCTGGGTTTGGTATTCGATACCTGGGGCACGGGACTGATGTTTGAAGGAGCCGGGGGAATGGTATTTGATGTGCATGGGATTTCAGGCCTGCTTGCGATCATTCTGATGCTCATACACGCTGTCTGGGCTACGATCGTACTGCTGCGCAAAGACGAGTGCTGGATCACGAGCTTCCATACATTCAGCGTGGCGGTCTGGATCATCTGGCTTATACCGTATTTCAGCCCGATGTTTTTCCAATTGGGAGTACGTGCCTGACGGCAATTTCGGGAATCGGATATAAACAGGTGCCTGTGGGGGTTTTTCAACACCCCCACGGCCCCCTTTTTGTTGCCATAGCTAGCAGGTTGGCACCCGCACTGCGAACTAACTTTTTAAACTTACCGGGTGCCATGGGGAAAGGTAAGTTTATGATCTTGCGTAATCCTGGCCTTGGCATTACGGTTAATGAGTCCCTATCAGACAGGTTTGTCATTAAGCAGTTCGAAATGTAGCTGGTTGATTGTGAAACGATCATACCATGTTACAATAGTATATAGGGTATGAGAATCGTGAACCGGCATTTGATAGCCCAATCATTTTTGCATCGATCGTCACAAACGATCTGCCGGGTTTGTGCATTATCAATCCGTTGACAGAAAATCGCTGTGGAGTGGAGCGGCTGTACAATGAAAGCAATGGTGGGTCAGTCCAAAGTTGGCTGCACGGAATGGCATGGCCAACCCGAGAGAAAAACAAGCGGCGTGATGTATTGGTACATGCTGCTGGCCCTTGTCTGTCTAATGCCCCTGCCGCCCCAGGCCCGGGCTTCCTGTGAACTCCCCCCGACCTCGCATGCCGAGAACATAACGGATTTAACCGCGCTTCTGCCCGGGGATGTCCGCGGGGTGCTTGCCGTTGACATCACTACCCTTCTTGCCGGCAGCTCTGCGGCCCAGGTTGCCGGTTTGCTGAATAATACCGCGGGTGACCCGGCACTGCGCAGGATCTTCAGTGCCATCGGCATGCTGGCCGAAAATATCGATCTGGCCACTGTCATGAGAAGCGCACTGCTGGTGCAAACCAGGGATGCTGCGGACGGCCTCTTCCTGATTGCCCGGCTGGGCTGTGACACGATCGGTGAGGTGACCCGGGGCCCGGCCCTTACCCCCGGGGGAACCTACGGCACGGGCAATCATGCCCTGTATCGTGACCTGAACGGCAGCAGTCTGTCGTTGCTCCCCGGCGGTGTCCTGATCGTGGGCCGACAGGCCGCGGTGCAGTCGGTTCTGGATGTGATCGACGCAGCGGCACCTTCCGGCGCTGCTGCAATCGTCCCCTTTTTGAGCGTTCTTCAGAGCGGAACCGCCGTCAGTTTCGTGTACGGACTGCCGGCCATGTTCAACAGCGCCATCACGGCGGACCGGTCCCTGCGGGGGGCGGTCCTTTTGAGCGGTTGGCTGGACTTTGCCGGCGCAAGCGTCTCCGGCAGCGCGTCGTTTCACACTGCCAATGCGGCAAGCTTTGTCGACAATTACAACGGGCTGGACAGAGCGTCCGGTGATGCGCCGCTGGTGTTTGAGGCCCCCATCGCACAGAGCCTCGGTCGGGTAACGGTCACCATAGCTTCCACGCCGATCAGCAAATCGCCGGACGAGCTGCTGACGTCCAGAAATACGCTCAAAAAACTTTTTCCCGCCATGCAGGCTTTTGACTATGCTGAAGATGTTTTTGATCCCGGCAACAGGCCCTGGCTTGATTTTATCATCCTGAGCGAAGCCGACGGCCGCGTGCCCGGTTCGGTGTTTATCCGGTGGGAGTTCAAGGACCAGGCCGCCATTGATGCTTTTGAGGCCAACGAGCTGCCGGCCGGATTCCGTCTCGCCCCCGTCCGGCTTCTTGAATCCGATGATACGCCGGAATACTTTTTCATGTTGAACCTCTACAATGCGGCAGGGCCGATTGTCAGCGGGGCTCGGGCCGAATGGGACGTTTTTGTTTACCCCGCTGACGGTGATACGCGTCCGCGATATATGTGTGTAGAGGCGCTGGCCCAGGCCGTTTCAGCCGATTCGGTCAACGGCCTGACACCCCCCCAGCCCGTTTCCCATAAGCTCGTCGGCAACCGGGTTGTGAGTAAGGTGGGGGTTGAGAAGGACGGTGTCGAGCGGACCGTCTTTTCGTGCGCCTTTCGCCGACCGCTGCTGTCTCGTAAAACCGCCCGGTTCACAAAAGAAATGGCTATCGGCAATGACTATATTTACTGGGCAAACGGAGTGCTGGACCGCGGCCTGTATAACGCGACAACCTTCAACTACGATGCAATCTTTGTTCCGGTCAGAATCACGCGCGACGACAGCCGCTGGCAACAGTACCTCAAAAAAAACCCCACCTATGCCGTCTATTATCTCAACACCCTGGAATATATCGTCTCACCATGGTGGAATCTGGATTCAGCCTATCTGGATATTACGCCTGAGTGGCTGAGGGAACTCTATGATTTCAAAAATAACGGTAATTACCTGACCATCATGCGGGAGGCGGTGCATGCGACATTCAGGGGGCAGGACACCGCATTGCTCAGGTATACTGTCGAGAATACAACTCCCGCTGTGTACTACAGCTTCCGGATCACTGATCCGGACGCCATGTCGGCGGCGCTGAATCTTCCTGCCGGCTACAGTCTGGCCAAAACCACATTTTTTCAAGAGCATCCTGCCCAAGATTATTATCTAACGCTGGCGGTATACGAGATCCAAAACGCTGTTGAAGGCATGCGTGCCGAGTGGCGGGTCTATGTTGACGACGGCAGCGGCCGTGCGAAATCCATGGTGATCGATCTGCAGACGCAAGAGGCCGCGGTGGACCCGGTCTATCTGATCAATCTGCCGGGCCGGGTTGAACACACCCTGGCGGGCAGCACGGTGCGCACCCGTGTGTCGTCTTCGACAGTCGACTTTGAAGCATACCTTGATACCCGGGACGGCAGTGGAGAATTTCCCTCACTGGACTGGGTTGAAACGGGGGATTTTATCTGCCGCCTTAACGGTATCTGCGACAAGCTGTTCTACGATGCCGAGACACTGGATGTTCCGGTACGCATCCCGGGCTCCGCAAGGGTAGAGGAACTTTCAACACCATGGAATGCCTTCATCAAAACAACGCCGAGCGCGGTGTTCTACCGCGACAATTCCCAGCAATACACCGTGAAGCCCTGGCATAATCTGAAGGTGGTTGTGGAAGAAAAACCGCCTGACCCGATTGCGGACGGCACGCATGTTATCACGGGTACCGGCACGCTGGCCGGCCGGACCAACCCGGCGGTTGATTCCACCTATACGTACTTCGGGGCCGGGATACTGTCCGGCAATGAGCTGTACTTCACCATGAATCAGTTTATTATAAACGCCCTGGGAAAAAGCAGTATTACCACGTCCGGGAGCTTCGATCTGACCACGGGGCAGGGCACCTCGACCGTTGAGAATTGTACCGGGCCGGCGCTGATGTGCGCAGGCGTGGATCCCGTGATCGGGACACCTGGGGCGACCAGCGCTTATACGGCGGCAAATTTGGATGCGTCCGATCCGGACTGCATTACCTGGGACGTGCTGTTCAGCATTGATGTTGCGAGTTTCGGAGAAGCCGACAGCGCTTCCAGCTTTGCCGCGGCCCTGGGGACGAACTGCACCGACAACGACAAGGACGGCTGGTTTGCCGAAGGCGGCTGCTGCGGTGCAGCAGACTGTGACGACAACGATCCGGACATCAATCCCGGCGCCGCTGAAAAGTGCAATGACGCTAAAGACAATAACTGTGACAATACCGTCAACGAAGGATGTGGATGCCTGGCGCAACGGCTGTTTTCCCGCAATGATCCCAAGCTGAAAACCCTCCGGCGGTTCCGGGACGAAATCCTGTATAGCAGAGATTTTGGCACTGCTTTTGCCGATCTGTATTATGAAAAATCCGATGTACTGGTGGCGCTTATCGAAGACCATACCGCACTGCGGACTTTATTCAAGGGGCTTTTTGAAGCACTTCTGCCGATGCTGGAAAAAACGCTGAGCCGTCCTGAGTGATGGACCTAACTGGCGTAACTAGGGGACCTCCTATATTCCTCCTGTCAAGCAGGAAACAAAAGCCGCAAATTAATTAAATTTTAATCAATTATACCGCGGCCATTTTGCTGTTGATAGGGACGTAGGGGACGTCCATGAATAAATGAATAACTCCAATTAATTAACAACAACCACCGATTAAGCTCACCCTGTCCGTCTTTCCTTCATTCAACTTCTTTTTCAGGCCGGTACTCACCAAGCTCCTTGCCGCCGAACTGCGTAATGGTCATTTTGAAAAAATTTGAATGTTCGGGGTCCTTCAGGATGGGGCCGAGAAATTTATCCTTCAAGCCCGGCGGAAACATGCCCCGGGCTTCCATCGTGTCGCCCAGTGCCGTGATCTCCTGCGGGTCGGTTATCTGCGTTAGCTCTCCGTCGAGAATGACGCTCCACCAGCCCCGCCGCCGTGGATCGCCGCCGATCTGAAAGGTATGAAAGACCGTAAAGCAGACATTTTTGCAGGTCTTAAAATAGTCATACTTTCTACCGCTCAAGCCCAGGCCAAAGTACACGCAGCCATTGTCGTAGTGCGTATAGGTCAGCGGCACCCCATAGGGCCGGCTGCCGTCGGTGAAGCACAACACGCCGTCGCGCTTGGATTTGAGCAGCTCTTCGATTCTCGGCTTTTCCAGAAACAGTGATTGCGTTTTAAGCTCGGCCATAGGGTGCTCCTTTTGAGATAATTAGAATTCAGAAGTTAGTAGTCAGAATTCAGAATAATAAAAATAAAATCAACAAAACAGAAGCTAGAATTCAGAAGCCAGGATTCAGTCAGTAGGGTGCGCTGCGCGCACCATTTTATTTCGGTGCGCGCAGCGCACCCTACAGTCTATTTTTAAAACATGTAATAGTGGGGCCCCCCCCTAGCTGCTCACACGCCATAAAAAATATCCAGCGCACGCTCAATGCCTTCCTTCTTACCAAAAAATATAATATTTCCCTTTACGCCGGGGTCGTGGTCGACAACGGTTTTCAGATATTCGTCAAAGGATGATTTTATTTTTTCAAGAGCGCTGCCGGTGAGGGGCTCCGCGGTTTTAAGAAGCTCCAGGTAGGCGGTAAAATACTCGGAGAAAAGGCTGATTGCCTGTCCGTCGAGCTCGCAGGGAATTCTTACCTGGCAGACGGCTTTTGATTGTACCGATGAAATGCCCTTTGCCGCTATCTTCTGATATTTCATAAGCTCGGGGTACCTGCCCCTGATCTCCAGAAGCCGGTCAAAAAAATCATCGTACTGTTTTTCGCCGCCTGCTCCGCTCTTGTGCGCATCGACTATAAAGATGCGCTTGCTGCCCAGCTTGACCGCTTCGCAGATAAAAACCGGCAGGTCGTATTCGATCCTGGGAGAAATGAAGGTGGAGAAAACTTTCATGAAAACCGGGAAGTGTATCTGCATGAGCACGGCGCGGTTGAGCTTTTCAGAGCAGTAGATTTCGCCGTCGAATTTGATAAGGCCGAGCATGCGGCCGGGCCGCACCGGGAAGGGATATTTGAGTGCAACAGGCGTGAGGGGCATGGCTTTTTTCATAAGAGATAGCGCTTCGCCCTGTAATTCTGTAATGCTTCTCATGTTGCTCACCTTGCTGAATGAAAAGAAATAGAATGGGCTGCGCCCACCATTTTGATTTTATATGTGTGCGGCTTTGTTCCCCCGCTTATAATAGGAATGAAGGATTTTAATGATATTTATAAAAATAAAAAGGATTTGTCAAATAGAAAAGCGAAAGGCAGGAGTAGTTCATCACGGAGACGCAGAGAGCACAGAGAGAAGCTGTTGTTTGTTTTTCGCCTGAGAGGACGAAAACAAACAGACCTGCAATTCCCAAAAAAACAAGGCGAGACCTTTGACCTTTCTGCCCTCTCAGCAGAAAGAAAAATCGAATATCTTCACTCAGCGTTCTCTTTGACTCGAGCGAAGCGGGCAGTAAGAATTTCGGCGCATTGTTTTTTGGCGGCTTTAGCGGACATAAAAAAAGCCGGCGCCTTTCAAAGGTGTCGGCCTCTGTTGACTCTGCGGGTTGATTTAGTATTTAACGATCAGCTCCACGAATCCGTAATTATTGGTATACCTCCGGGCGCCTGTCGGCTCATCGACTTCATTAAAGTAGTATTCAAAATACAGATCAGCCATGGGGTGCAGATGATAGATGATACAGGGCGTCCACTGGGATTTGTCCCAGGCGCCGCTTGCCTTGATGTCGCGGATCGTCTTCTGGTCATAGTTTGCCTGTGAATAGCGCAGCCAGAACTCAGTCCGGAGTTCTTTCATCTTATAGCCGAGAGTTACATACCACCAGTTCATGTCGACATCGGCAACCGTACCGAAAAGGTACTCGCTTTTAAGGGCGAACGGACCTTTGTCATAGGTAAGCGATGGGCCGGTGCGGATATCGCTGCGGCTATGGGTCGGGTTGCCCCAAAAATTGCCCTGCATGCCGGCATTGCGGCCCATGATTGAGTTGAAGGCGGTAAGATCATTATCGCTCAGCTTCTGATGGAAATAGGAATAACCGACATCAAGGCCCCTGAGGGGTTCCGTGCTCGGCGTATACCAGAATGCCGTGCTGAAGGCCTTATGGTCATTGTCGTCAAGATCCATCTGTCCCACTCTGACCTGACGAATACCTGCCGGCTTGGAGCCGAAACGCGAAGTATCGCCGCCTATGGAATAGCCGTTAAATACGGCGAAGTTCCATTTAAATTCCTTCCAGTTGGTCAAATACTGCAGACCGGTTATGCGTGAAGCGTTGTTGCTGTCATGAAACAGGCCGTTGTCTGCAGTGACACGGCCCTTGTCGTTCATTTCCGGGACAATACCAAAAGCCTGATTTCTAAGCTTGCCGACAATAAGTTTACCTTCAACCGGGCCGATGTTCAGATTCCTGAATTCAGCAAAGGCTCTTTCAATACTTGTTGTGTCCCCTCCCGCATTGCTGTAATTGGCGTATTCAGCTCTGCCTGACATATTGCCGCTCGGGTGCCACTCGAGTCTAAACTCACCGGAGATGTTCTCACTTACATCATAACGCAGGCCCCATCTTACTTCATAAACATCAAAAGAGTTCTGCTCATGGTCGCCTTCCCACCAGCGCGTACGAATGTGGCCGTACATTTTAATATGCTTGAACTTCTTGGCAAGATCATCCAGCGTCTTGAACTTGCCTGAAACCTCGGCCATCTTCTGGTCCACCGCCTGCGCAGCCTGCTGCGCCTGCTGCTGAGCAGCAGCGGCATTCTGGCGGGAGGTCGCAAGCTGCCCCTCAAGGGCTTCCATCTGCTTCTGCATTTCA
>CAYNVA010000628.1:0-2645 GCA_964400575.1 uncultured Thermodesulfobacteriota bacterium
AGGAGACAAGCAGTCTTGAGTATATTGATGATTTCATCGGCGGACGGCTGCTGGCTGCACGGATGTACTGGGATGCGGGCATGTCCGGCACAGGGGCGCTGGAGCCTGAAAACGTGCTTATGCTTATACCCGGTCCTCTGGCCGGAACCCCGGCAACGGCCTGTTCCCGCTGGGTGATGTGCGCCAAATCGCCCTTTTTATATCCGGAGCAGTACGGGTTCGGCAACGGCGGTGGCATGGCAGGGGCAGCCATCAAACAGGCCGGATATGACGGTTTGATTATCCGCGGCAAGGCCAGGGGGCCCTGCTGCCTTTATATTGAAGACGGGCGGGTGGAGCTGCGGGATGGTGCTCATCTGTGGGGCCTGCCAACCGATGCGGTGATGGAAAAGCTTCAGCAGGGAAACGGGCATGGTGCCGGTATTATATGTATCGGGCCGGCCGGTGAAAACCTGGTGCGTTTTGCCATTGCCCGGTGCGATCAGGGCGGTGCCGTGTCCAATGGCATGGGCGCGGTGATGGGCTCCAAAAACCTGAAAGCCATTGTGGTGCGAGGCAGCGGCAAAGTCGGCGTGGCACACCCCGAGGACCTGCGGGAATTGAATCAAAGGGCCCGCTCTTTGCGCAAGGGGCTTCACGAAAGTGTTTTTATGACAGAGCCCATGATTGAGGGGATCCAATACCTGAAGCCGACCCCCTGCTACGGCTGCCCGGCAGGCTGCATGCGGGCCAGCTTTAAACACAGCTCCGGGCGGGTGGAAATCCGAAAAGGGTGTGCATCCACGTATTTTTATACCACCTGGGATACGGCCCTGCATGGCAGGGGCACGGAAATCCCTTTTGAGGCAACCTCCCTGTGCGACCGGTACGGGCTCTGTACGGCAGAGCTGAGCAATATCATCCACTGGCTGTCCGAGTGTTCGGCACAGGGCATTCTCAGTGACGGGGCTTCAGGCCTGCCGCTCTCGCAAATCGGAAGCCTTGAATTTATCGAAAAACTGGTTTCTATTGTTTCTGCACGGCAGGGGCTGGGCGAAGTTCTTTCCCAGGGTACCTTTCGCGCGGCACAGGAAACAGGCCGTGAGGCCTTTGAAATTGCACAGCGCCGCATTACCCCGTCAGGCTATGTCAACGATGCTTACGGCGCACGGGTGTTTATGATTACCTCCCTGTTTTACGCTACCGAGCCGCGAAACCCGATTGTTCAGCTCCATGAGGTCAGCTTCCTGCTGCTCAAGTGGGCGCTCTGGCACACGACAGCAGGGGCCATGTCGCCCATTACAACGCAGGCGTTGCGAAAGATTGCCAGGCGGGTCTGGGGGGATGAGGAGGCGGTTGACTTTTCGACCTATGCCGGAAAGGCCCTGGCTGCATGCACCATTCAAAACCGCGAGCACGCCAAAGAGGCGATGGTGGGCTGTGACCGGTACTGGCCGCTTCTGGATACGGACCAGCAGCCGGACTTCATGGGCGACCCGGCCCTGATGCCTCAAATGTATGCCGCCGTAACCGGAAGGGCAATGAGCGAGCCGGACTATTACCGCATGGGCGAGCGCTCCGTCAACCTGCAGCGGGCCATTATGGGCCGGGAAGGGCGCAGCGGCCGCGGAGCTGACTGCATAGGTGAATTTAATTTCACCGAACCACTGGAAAATTCGGAAGGGGTTTTCGGAATGTTTAATCCTGATCTGGAGCTTCCCGGCTCCGGGGATTCCATTATTACACGGAAAGGACTGACTCTTGACCGGGATGCCTTTGAGCGGATGAAAGATGAGTATTACGGTTTAAGGGGATGGGATGTGACAACCGGCCTCCAAACAAGAGAAGGGCTGGAAACGATCGGGCTGGGATTTGTCTGTGAAGACCTGGAAAAGATGCAGCTGCTTGGGAAATAAGATGTGGTTGAGTAAAAAGCTGCCATCAGCTAACCAGTCTTTATAACGGTTAGTAGCACACGGCTACTGCGATATTCAAGACGGCTACAGGGATCAGCCCTCCCTCATCAAACCGTGCATGCGGTTCTCTCCGCCGCCTTTTTTTTTCTTGATAAATTTTACTTTCAATCAGTTCAACCGGAACCAGTGCTTTTGAGTCTTTCATGTTCTCCCTCTTTTGTTTCGAATAATTTTCCCTGATTTAAGTAACAGCTGTGGAGGTGTGCACAGCATCAGTGCACAAAACAAACACCCTCGACAGAACGCACTACGGCGCCTACCTGCACTGAATACAGGTATCGAAATGGTTCTCGGGCAGGTCGGCGATTTTGCGGAAATAGGCAAGCTGTTTTTCCGGGGCAAAGGGGCGGCCGCATTTCTTACAGGTGACCATGGGAAAGTCGGTTTTCCAGATGGTGCGCACATTGTTTTTATCTTCCAGTGGAATGACCTTCACCGGGCAGATAAAGGCGCAGGATCCGCAGGCGATGCAGTCGGGCGGCGCCTTATCAAAAGGGGTAGAAACGGTGCGGGTGCGGCCCCGGCCTTTAAATCCGATGGCGGCAACGCCCACAACCTCGCGGCAGGTGCGCACGCACTGACCGCAGAGAATACAGCCTTTGACATCCTCTTTGAAGCGGCTGGCCTGCACGCCCAGCTCGCTGGCTATCTCGAGAAGACGGGGATGATAGGGATTGCGCGCCAGCAGCA
>CAYNVA010000629.1:0-3307 GCA_964400575.1 uncultured Thermodesulfobacteriota bacterium
GGCCGCAAGGGAGACTTTCATAAAATACGGCTTGAAGCCCTGCTCGAAGTCGGCCCTTCCGTCTTCTTCTCCCTTGCCGTCATTGCCGTGTCGTTTCTGCCGGTATTCACCCTTGTTGATCAGGAGGGCAGGCTGTTCACCCCCCTTGCCTATACCAAAACCCTTGCCATAGCAATTGCCGCCCTGCTGGCCATTACCCTTGACCCTGCGGTGCGCATGCTCTTTACGCGCATGGAGCCGTTCAACCTGCGGCCCCGCGTGCTTGCAGGATTTCTTAACACGCTTTTTGTCGGGACCTATTACCCGGAGGAAAAGCATCCCGTCAGCAAAATTTTATTTAAGCTCTATGAAGCGCCATGCCGGTTCGTGCTGCGGCACCCGAAATCCATAATCGTGGCAGCTCTTCTTATAGTGGCTGCTTCGGTGCCGGTCTATTTCAAACTCGGCCATGAATTCATGCCGCCCCTGAACGAAGGCACGGTGCTGTACATGCCAACGACCCTGCCGGGCATATCAGTTACGGAGGCGCAAAAACTTCTGGAAACCCAGGACCGGATTTTAAAAAGCTTCCCGGAAGTCGTCACGGTTTTTGGCAAGGCAGGACGGGCTGAAACCTCCACTGACCCCGCGCCTTTTTCCATGATGGAGACGACACTGGTGCTCAAATCCCCTTCAGAGTGGCGGGGCAAACAGCAGTGGTACTCATCATGGGCGCCCGACTGGCTCAAGAGCCTGCTGCTGCGCAGGCTATGGCCGGACACCATAACCTATGAAGAGCTTATCAATGAAATGGACCGTGCGATTCAGATACCCGGCAACACCAATGCCTGGACCATGCCGATAAAAGGCCGCATTGACATGCTCACCACAGGCGTGCGGACACCCATCGGCATTAAAATACTTGGTTCGGACATCAACCAGATACAGCGAACCGGCGAAGCTATTGAAAAAATCATGAAGGCCATACCCGGAACGCGCAGTGTTTTTGCCGAGCGGGTCGCAGGAGGCTATTTTGTAGACATCACCCCCCGGCGTGAAACTCTGGCCCGCTACGGCCTTACAATCGACGACCTGCAGAATGTCATCATGAGCGCCATTGGAGGGGAAACCATTTCAACCACGGTTGAAGGCCGTGAGCGCTATTCGATCAATATACGCTACCCGCGTGATCTGCGCTCAAATCTGGATGAGCTCCAGCGTGTTCTGGTGACCACCATGAACGGCATCCAGATACCCATGATTGAACTTGCCGATATTACACTGGCCACAGGCCCGAGCATGATACGCGATGAAAACGGCATGCTTGCCGGCTATGTCTTTGTGGATATAACCGGCAGAGACGTCGGCTCGTATGTGGATGAAGCAAAAAAGGCAGTCACGCAGAACCTCTCGCTGCCCACAGGATACTCACTCATCTGGAGCGGCCAGTATGAAAATATGATTCGAGTTCGGGAACGGTTAAAACTTGTTGTGCCGCTGACCATTTTTCTGATTTTTCTCCTTCTGTATATGAATACCAAATCTGCATTCAAGGCTTCGGTAGTCATGCTTGCCGTGCCCTTCTCCGTGGTCGGGGCGGTATGGCTCATGTATATACTGGGGTACAATGTGTCGATTGCCGCATGGGTCGGCATGATAGCCCTCATGGGCCTTGATGCTGAGACAGGAGTCTTCATGCTGCTGTTTCTTGATCTTTCCTATGAGGATGCCCGCAAGAACGGCAAACTAAGAAGCATGGCTGATCTGCACGAGGCCATCATCCACGGCGCTGTGAAGCGCATACGCCCAAAAATGATGACGGTTATGGCGGCTGCAATGGGCCTTATGCCCATCATGTGGTCCATGGGCACCGGGGCAGACGTGATGAAACGCGTGGCAGCGCCCATGGTGGGCGGGCTGTTCACCTCTTTCATCATGGAACTGCTCGTCTACCCGGCAATCTATCTTTTATGGAAGTGGCATACTGAAGTCAAACACCAAGGGGCTCAGGCATAATGCACAAGGCCTCGCATCAATAACATGAAGGAGAACAGCATGGTAGAGAAAAAACAGAACTCTGATACCGCTGCGCCACAGCCCTGCGCAGCCTGCGGCAAGCCGATCAAGGGAAAAACATTCAAAAAATTAGGCAACCTCTACTGCTCGCTGTACTGCGCCGAGATGATGAGTGAGAGGCTCAGGAACCTTGACATGACGCAGATAAATTTCGAGGAGCTCGGCCCCGTGGTTGACCGGTTCATGAGCACCTGCCAGGTCTGCCCCCTGCCCTTGAAGTGCCGCGAGGACCGGCCCATCTGCGGCGCATACTTCGAAGAGCTGCACGATTATATCACCATGCGCTGGTGCTGCCACTGCATCTACGCGCTGAGCTGCATGATGTCCGACGGCTCTGTCAGCCTTGATACCGTCAAAAAAGTGATGGCTAAAGCCGAGGAGATCGCCCGGGCAAACGGCTATACCGGCATTTCGCAGGCCGTATACGGCATGGCCGAGTACGAGCTCATGAATGACTTCAGCTACGAGCCTGCACCTGACAACAGACCCCGGCCGCCGGCAGAGGAGCATGACCACTATCTTGCCTGTGTGCAGTGCGACAAGAAGTTCATGGCCGAGTGCTTTCACCTCACGGAAGAGGAGGAAAAAAATTTAGAGCACATCCAAGTGCTTCTTGACAAATTCCCCTATTGCGGCCATATGAAGTATGAGATGGGAGGGATGCTGATGAGCCCCGGCGCCTCGGAGGAAAAGATAAAAAAGCTGATCGAAAAAACAAAGTTAATCGCTAAGGAAAAAGGATACAAAGGCGGCCAACTCCGCCTGCACTGCATTGCGGTAGGAAGATCCATAAAATAAAAATATTCAAAGGAGAGCATCATGAAAAAGCTTTTCAGCATCATCATCGCAGCGGCATTCTGTCTGTCACTGGCTATGGGAACAGCCTGGGCAAAGCCGCAGGAAAACTGCCCGGTCATGGGCGGCAAGATCAATAAAAGCATCTACACCGACTACAGCGGCAAGCGGATTTATTTCTGCTGCAATGCCTGTCCCGAGCCATTCAAAAAAGAACCTGAAAAATACATGAAAAAGATGGAGGCCGAAGGCGTGGAGTTTGAAAAAGCGCCTGCACCAGCGGACAAAAAATAAAAAAGCAGGGGTAAAAACGTTTGCATTGCCTGTTCCGCGCATTCAGCCGTTGCATCATAGGGCTCCGCAGCTCTGGCAGCAGCTTAAGTAAAATGGCCTTCATGCCGAAAATAAAGGCAGACGACTTGTTTCGTCTGCCTTTATTTTTCAGGCCTGTTTATGC
>CAYNVA010000630.1:0-4325 GCA_964400575.1 uncultured Thermodesulfobacteriota bacterium
GGCCTGCTTGTTAGGCTATTGGCTTACCAATGCCTGCACTGCTGCCCTGTTCCGTGCCCTTCATAACCGTGAGCGCGGTTGAAACCATGGTCGAGATATCCGTGAGATTTGAAGGAACGATCATGGTGTTGTTGGCCTTGGCAAGATTGCCGAACTGGGCGATGTACAATTCTGCAATCCGCAGGTTAACTGCCTGAGGGCCATTGTTCAAACCGATGGATTTGGCTATCTCGGCGATACCGGCTGCGGTGGCCTCGGCCACAAGCGTGATCTCTTTGGCGCGACCTTCGGCCTCGTTGATGCGGCGCTGTTTTTCTCCCTCGGACCGAAGAATAAATTCCTGCTTATCGCCTTCCGACCGGTTGATCTTTGATTGCCTTTCGCCTTCGGATTCGAGAATGAGGGCCCGCTTCTCGCGCTCGGCGCGCATCTGTTTTTCCATGGCCTCACGGATCGTCTGCGGGGGCACAATGTTCTTTACTTCGTAGCGCATGACCTTCACGCCCCAGGGCTCGGAAGCCTTATCAACCGCCGACACGATGGAGCTGTTGATGGTCTCGCGCTCTTCGAAGGTCTTGTCCAGAGGAAGCCTGCCGATCACGGATCGCATCGTGGTCTGTGAAAGCTGGACGGATGCGAACTGATAGTTGTTGATGCCGTAGCTCGCATTTTTCGGGTCAATAACCTGAAGATACAAAATTCCATCAACCTCCACAGGGATATTGTCGTTGGTTATACAGGTTTGGGGCGGGACATCAACGGCCTGTTCCTTGAGAGTGTGTTTATATGATACCCGGTCGATAAACGGTATGAGGATATGAAAGCCGGCTTCAAGCGTCGAAGAGTATTTGCCTAAGCGTTCGATAATGAATGCACTTTTCTGCGGCACGATCATGACGGTTTTGAGAAATGCCACCACGATAAAGATGACCAGACCTATTAACATTATAGAAGTTATTCCCATCGTACGATACCTCCTGTCATAATTGTTAGTATGGTAGTGTATCTTTTTGCAACGATAGTGCCGTTTACAGGGACACAACCTTCAGCCGCAGGCCACTCCTGTCTATGATCTTGACGCGAGAATCAACGTCAAGGCTGCTGTCTGACACGGCATCCCAGCAGACTCCGTTAAATTCTACTTTCCCGGGTTTGCCGGGCTCTATGCGAGCCACCACTACGGCCTCCTTTTCGAAGAAATCATCCAAGTTCTGACCGGTATTTTGCTTGGATGAAACATAGCCCAGAAACACAGGCTTAAGTTTTTTTCGAAGAAAGACAAGCAACACGATGGATGAAACCGCAAAAACGATGAGCTGCGTTGGGAGCCCTATGTTGAAAAGCAGGTAGAGCGCCGTCACGATCCAGGCCCCAAGCCCGAAAAACATCAAGATGAGGGACGGGGCAAAAAGCTCCGTGAGCAGCAGAACCAGCCCTGCGATGAACCATAACAATCCAGGGTTGCTCAGCAGTTGCAAAGACATACGCCGCCTCCTTATAATAAAATTGATGAAAAATTGTTTCGGGTGAGGGGTGTATAGGCCGGGGCCGGTTGCGTGTCAAAGAAAAAGCGGCCTGGTAAAAATTCCAAAATGCCAGCTTATAAGAACTCGCTTTTAGATGGGTTAAGTATAGGCTGGGGGCGATTGTGTGTCAATAAAAAATCTGTCGCAAAATATGGGCAGGAATTGTCCGGACAAAAATCAATATCTTGTGGTGCGTATTACAGGAAGAAAACCGCAGACTATGTATCAGCAGTCTTATTCCAGCCAAGAGTAGATTGCAAATGATAACAGCAAAAATATCTACTACTGAAAACTCACGATTACGTCTATAAATGCAGTCTGCAGTAGGAGTCTGATTTAGTCCGCTTTATCAGAAGCAGTTTTTGCTATTTCAGATTAAATTCAACTTAGGTTCTGTGAGTGCGGGGTTACGTACTGGTTTCTACAAATAAATACGGGCAGTGTAGGTAACCTCTGCCCGTACTTATTTGTAGATTCATACAGCAAAACGTGCTGGCTTGCTATTTACTTTCCCGCAGCTTCTTTGCCTCTTCCCACATCTCGCCGAAGGCTTTTTCCGTCTTTTCGCTCATGACCTGCCAAATGGCAACCGTCTTGAAATAATTGTTATTGCCAACGTTAAACAGGACCTTCTCTTCCGGCGTCACCAGGTCACCCACATTGTTGACCACCGGGGAAACGCCCTGCTGCTTGACCACTGCAGCCTGGAATGCTGGGGACAGCTGCAGGTTGATCCACTCTTCGCACAGTTTTTTCTTCTGTCCTTTAGCTGCCTGGGTAATGCACCAGTAGTCGATCCAGGCAGAGCCGCCTTCTTTTGCGGTAGCCAGCTTCCAGTGGCCGCCCTTCTGGTTTGCCTTCACCACGGCAAATCCCCAGGTGGTCGCAAGGGACAGCTGCGGAAACTCATCAGCATTTGCTTCCCCGTCCCAGAGGCTTTTTGCGCCCTTTGCCAGTTCATTCAGTTTAGGTTGAATCTTATTCCGGTCAAGCTTATCAATGTCAAAAATGTCCGCGTATTTATAACCCAGCGCAAGGGCTGTTATCCAGATGTTGACTTTATGGAAGTTGTTATTGATGGTGTACTTGCCGCTATATTCCGGATTCCAGAAGATATTCCAGCTTGCTGGTGTCTCTTTTACCACATCCGTGTTGTACGCCAGCCCGTAGGGGCCGCAGTTGTACGGAAGGCCATAACGTTTTTCGCCATGAGAAAGAGATTTGTCTGCCTTGAAAAACGGCAGCATGTGTTTGGCATTGGGAATATTTTTCATGTCAAGGGGAGATAGCAGTACGCTGCCTTTGGTAAAGCAGTAGAATCGGGGGGTTTTAGCCGTATCAGCTGGCGGTGAAATCAAGTCTGCGGTGCCGTTCTTGGCCGCATTATAAAAATCCTCCTGGCCGGTGGCGTAAGAGGGTTTTACCTCCACGTCCATCTTATATTTTTCTTTCACCAGGGTTTTAAAAGCATCAATAACCGCCTTGTCGGCATAGCCTTCCCAGCAGGTGATGTTGATGGTTTCTGCTGCTGCGAACGTTGTCCCGGGCAGCCCTGCCAGCGCGAGCACCACGGCTGCCAGTATCATGAGAGCTATTTTTTTCATAGGGTCCTCCTTTACCGGTTAATAATAATTGCTTAGCGCTCTTTGTGCACTGCACGTCGCGTGCACATCGAAGAGCTGCCCCCGCCTTAAAGCGACCACCATGCTGTTATATGATGGCTTGTTCACCACCCCCTTTCTCCGATACGATTACGATGTCCGGATCTATTACCAGCGGCTTGCAATAATACCGCTGCAAAACGACAGAAGTCCGATACCCAGCAGAACCGGCGAGAGAGAAAACCATGCCGGCTCAGTCGCTTTTGTGTATTCAACGGTCCGCGCATGTTTTACGATGGCTTCCACTACCCGCTCTTCGCACCGTTCTTCACTGACCCGGAAATAGCTGCCGCCGGTAGCCGCGGCAATCTCCTTCAGCGTATCCTGCTCGAGCCGGGTCTTCAGATAGGTACCTTCTTCGTCTGTATAGTAGTCGACAATAGATGTGCCCTCCGCGTCCCGGATGGGAATGAGCACACCCTGTACCATGCCGGTGCCGATGGTATATATAATAATTCCCTGGGCAGCAGCACGCCGGGCCGTCTCAACAAGTGCCGATGGATCATCGCTGATATCCTCACCGTCCGAGATGAGAATCAATGCCTTGACCCGTTTCACCGATGCATCGGCAAAAAGCGCGGTCCCGGTCATGATTGCCTGGCTCAGATCGCTTCCGGGAATGGTAATAGCCGTATCGTTCAAGTGTTTCAGGAGGTACTGGCAGTATCCGTAGTCCGTGGTTGAGGGTATGACTTCAACGCCCCTGCTGGCAAACATGAAGACCCCCACGCGTTCGCCCCGGAGCGCGGAGAGGACATTCAGCGCGCAATAGCGGGCGCGGTTCAGGCGGTTTGCGATGGGAAACATTTTTTTCCCTTCCGGCGAAAACATTTCATCTTCTGCGAGCATTGACTTTGAAACATCAATGCCGAGCGCAATGTCAATACCGCCGCGATTAAAGACGGTACGCAGATATTGCACCTTCAGCTCCGCCAGGCACAGAATGAGTGCCATGAGGGCACTGCACAGAAACAGTGTTGCTGCCGCAAAAGAAGCAATGCTCTTTTTTTTGCCGGCAAACCTGACCAGCCACTGTGAGGCAGTCCGATACGAAATCAGGGCGCAGCACACAAACAATGGCAGGATAAGCAGCAGCCAGATATATTCGGGATAGTCGAGAGCCATTTTTAAAAACCCA
>CAYNVA010000631.1:0-3965 GCA_964400575.1 uncultured Thermodesulfobacteriota bacterium
GACATCAAGAATCACCAGGTCATAGTCGATCCCCAGGGCCATGCTGAGCCCGTCGCGGCCGTTATGAATGACGTCAACGGCAAAGCCGTTTTCCATCAGCCCCCGCTTCAGGTACTGGGCCGTTTTTATTTCATCTTCAACAACCAGTATGCGCATGACATAAAATCCAGTCTCGTGATTTGTAAAATTCCCGGGTAGCCCCATGTGCGGCCTTGCCAGCCCAGCGCGTTTAATCACAGCGAAAAATCAAGGCGCGAATGGTTTTCCCCATTAGGCATACCAGCTGCATATATCATTTTCATCACAAAATCATTAAAAACCGAGCTTCGGCCCTGCATAGCCGTTGCCTCTGCCATGTACGCACGTGCAGGCACAATTCCGTATGGAACGGTACTTTTAATCTTAATGACACACAATTGTGATTTTTAGGACGTAGTATATTTGCATAGTGTTCATTTTTTTTCAGCCAGTTCAAGACACCTTTCTGCCATGATGGCTGCGCAATCGATACACGGCAAACAGCACATAACAACAGGAGGATTTGCATGAAACAAACTTTTCTCATCGGCCTGTCGGGGCTGGGCTATTTTATCGTCTCGCTGTTTCTGTTCATGCCGTTTCGCATGAAGCCCATAGAAAATTATAACCTCTTTGCGCTTCCCTTGTTCGCTATAGTCTTCATTTTTCTCCTGTACAAGGCCTGCACCGTTGAAAAAGACAGCAGAGGGTACCTCTTCGGCTATTTTGCCGGCATTCTCATGTGGCAGCTTTTCGGCGAAACAGCCTCCATAAGCGTGCCTTCGGGGCTGATCCTGCAGTTCAGCGACATGAACATCAAAGTGCTGGGAGGCTATTTCTATGTGCTGGCGGGATGGGGGCTTCTGTACATGCTCTGGAAGCTCAAGATGCTCAACAGCCGGGCTGCCTATGTGTTTGTCATCTTCCTGGGCATCTGGTCCTTTGAAGTCTACATGGACAATTACTCCTCACGGGTGCCCATGTTCATGATGGGCATTGTTGCCAATATCATCATGGTTGTCTTCCTGATTGCAAGCATCGTTGTTCTGGTGATGGCAAGGCGTACGGCCTCCATTGAGCGCAAAACAGTACTCGGTGGCATTTTCTATCTCACGCTCAATATCGTGCTCATGTCATCGGGCCAGTGGAAAAAACCGCAGGACTTCTACCTCAAGTATGAAGTACCAGCGCTTCAGCAGGAATTGACGGATACGCAGCAGAAGCTTGACTATATCCAGCGCCTGAAGCTTCAAATGATATATTTGCCATAAACCGGTTTTTAACCGCACAGTGAAAGGAGATGTTCATGAAACAGTCTGCAAAAATCATGCTTGCATTAATAGCGCTGGCCTCAGTGTGCCTGCAGCCCGCGCTCGGCCGCGCCGAGGCAAAAAAGGGCCTGCTTGTCTATGACTCCGTCTACAGCTCCACCGCCGAAGTGGCCTACTGGCTCAAGGCCATTATCGGCAATGAGCTGCCCCTTGATGTCAAGAAGATCGACCAGGTCATAACAGTAAAACCCTATGACTATGTCATCATCGGCAGCTACTCAAAATGGGAAAAGCCTTCCCCTCGGATTTATAAATTTGTCGAGTTCTGGAAGGATGAACTGGCAAAAAAGCAGGTGTGTTACTTTCTGACCGGCGGCGACTGGGATGAAACCATGGTGCTCAAGGCCCCCGGTGCTCCGGTGAAGCTTATTGCCGGCAGAAATTATCTTTTCGATATACAAGAAAAGCACCCGAATATTAAACCGGTTATTATCGGCGGCTTCGGCGGGCGGCAGGTCCAGCCCACGCTGCAGGGCACCGACGGCTTCATGATCTGGGTGCTTGAGAAGTTGTCCCGTGAAGGCGCGCACTGGGTAGGCCTTGATATATGGGAGTCCCTTGTGCCTGAGCGTGTCGAGGTGTTCGGCAATGAAGTACGCACAAAAGTGCTGGGGCTTGAGCCTCTTGCCGACGTGCAGAAGTACCGCGGATTCTGGGATTCGCTGCAGCCCGCATCGCTGACCGATCCGACAAAAATAAAAACTACGACGCTGGTCACGGAAGACGGCGGCAAGACCTGGATCGCCAAAGACAAACGGCCTTACACGGTCAAGCAGAATTCCCCGAAGATATATTACTCCCGTTCGCGCATAAAAGCCGATTTGCCCACTGCTGTCAAGCTTCTGGATGACTGGGCTAAAAAAGAGGGCCTCACGCTGAAGGAAGAGAAAAAAGCGCCTTACATGGTGTATTACAATGCCGTCAAAAATATCGCCGGCAAGGATATGATTATTTATCTTGTTGCAGCCACCATGCCCGATGATCCGGGCAATGTGCATGTTTCCTTCAGGTCATGGGACAAACCCGACGTGCGCAAGCCCCTGGAAGAAGCAATAGATAAGGGAGAGCAAGCCATCTGGACTGGTAACCGAAAGGTTGAGGGCAGATAAATCGGTTTTCAATCGTCCTGAAACAGGCATATGCCCAAAACAACTTATATGAAGGAGTAAAGCCATGAAATGCCCGATATGTGAGATAGATCTTCAGATTGCAGAACGACAGGGCGTTGAAATCGACTACTGCTCCAAGTGCCGCGGCGTGTGGCTGGACAGGGGCGAGCTTGACAAGATCATCGAACGCTCGGCAGCTGAATTGCAGCCGAAGCAGCCTGCACCCGGGCAGGGGTATCCGAACACCGGCTACTATGACAAGCCTCATGACAGCCATCACGGCGATCAGCATCATTACAAGCGGCGCAAAAGTTTTCTCGAACAGCTGTTCGACTAACCACAGCCGCTGCGGCAGCATGCAAACTGCCTAACAGAATATTATCGCAGATGTTTCAAGCGAGGAAGGCCCGGCATTGTGCCGGGTCTTCCCGTTCGGGGCAAACTTTTTAGCAAATATCCGACGCATGGGCGCAACGGCTGTTCCGGTATCGGCATGAAAAAATTTTTTTAATCGCTACGGGTCAATTCCCCGCTGCTTGCTGCGAATGATCTATGGACTAAAATATGTCTTCGACACCCCGTCCGCTTGCGGCGGGGTAGTTCATTAAATCGCTCATGAGATCATTCCAATTGGGATTTTCTTCGCTGTGACGAATGTTATATAAACCGGCAAAGGTCAGCAGGAGATTGACTGTATACTCATCCGTGAAGGGCCGATACCTTGCACTGCGTGAAACGCCTCTGCCCGTTTAAAAATACACCCGGCAAAAGCTGCCGTAGAATAAAAAAGACGAGGCTGCGCCTCGTCTGGAATAAATTATCGCGATAAGCACCGGCCATACGATCACACATCGGGGCCGCGCTTGACCGTTTTGTCGATCATCATTTTATGCAGTTCTCTCAGCAGGGCCCGTTCCTCGGGGTCGATGCGGCCGTCGGCCTGAGCAATTTCCATCACCTGCTCGAACTCCTTGAATGTTACAACATGATCTTCGATAATGTTTTTGATAGCGTTCTTCAACTCATCTGTTGCCATAATGGTTCTCCTGTTATCTGTGCATTTCAGCAAGTGGTTTATTGACGTGCATCTCCACTGCGGGATCAAACGGTTTGCGTTATAGGGTTTATTAGTTAGCATAAAATGCACTAAAAATCAACGGTCTGGAACGAGCCGGACCAAGCAACTTCACGGCAGCTGGAGTGATGTGGTGTGCATAAAACATGAATGTAGAGCTTTTTAGATTGTGGCAAAGGCTGTCCTGTCGCTGTGCCGTATGATTTTCTGGATGTTTTTCCAAAAACAGCTGTGATACATATTACGGCACCGATTATCGTAAAAGGATATAATCACCCATGAGCCGTTCCTCTCTCACCCGCTTTGCCTGGATATCAATCGCCGCCGCAGTCACGACCATGGCGCTGAAAGGTACGGCATACTGGCTGACCGGATCTGTCGGTCTGCTCTCGGATGCGGTAGAGTCCATAGTCAACCTGATCGGCGCCGTCA
>CAYNVA010000632.1:0-2914 GCA_964400575.1 uncultured Thermodesulfobacteriota bacterium
AACAGCACCGGCCACAGGGCAAGCCGCAGGGGGCCGATTTCCTCCTGCGCCGGGGCAAAGACAAGCAGGGGATGCAGGGTGGCAAGCGCGACGATCGCAACGCCCAGCATGCGGTGGGCGTTCAGCAGCCTGTTCAGGCCGAACAGGCTATCCAGAAATTTCAGCCGGCTGCTCAGGCTAAACTGCAGCAGCACAAGGGCGGCCGCGGCAGTGGCGCACATCTTTCCCGCTGTCTCGGCAGCTTCGGCTCCGGCGGAAGCTGCTTCAGGCTCGTGGCCAGACAGCGGGATCATGGCTGCCGCGCATACAGCCATGGCGGCAATGGCGATGACCATACCGCCCAGCACGCGGCGCATGCCCGCCGGCAAAGCGCGGGCCGTGACAGAGGCTTGTCCCCGGTCATTAGGCATCGATGCACCTCCCTGCGGCTGCGGCAGGCGCCTTACCCAGCACCTGCCTGAGCAGCTCGTACCCCAGGGGCACTTTCATCATAAGAATAAAGATATCGGCAAGGGTCGATTTGAACAGCACCGTATACAGCGTCACCGGCTCCTTCCATTCGACAATGGAATAATAGGCCATGCCGATTGTGCCCGCGATTACGGTGATGCAGCAGAGCATGAAGGCCAGAGGGGCGGTGTCGGCCCGGCGGAAAAGCAGCGGCAGCAGCAAAATATTGATTGCCCCGAATGCCACGGGTATCCAGTTGAACAGGCTCGCGGCAGGCGGGTGGATGCGGATATGCAGCATCAGGCCGCCCACGGAGAGCAGCACGAAGGCCAGGATAAGCATGCGGATATCTTTTAGCGGCATGGCGCCTCCTCATCTCGTATGTATGAGTATAGCAGATTGCAGCCCGGCGGCAGATACAGCAAAAAGAAAAAACCTGCCGGACTTTCGTGGGGCAGGTTTTTTTGTTGTTTGCTTCCTATATTGCCGATCGCGCTTGTAAAAATATCCCGAGTTTTTTATCTATTGTTCGTATATGATTTTTAAACCATTCGAAAAGATCATAGCACAGCGATTCAGCCAGCATCTCACTTTTTGTGTTTTTGAAGGATTTTAAATCCTGCATGTTTCTGCGGAACTGCTCATGGGCTTCCACATGCTCGTACCGCTCCGGGTAGCTGTAGGCTTCCATGTACTTTTCTTCAAGGGCAAAGTGGTTTGCAATATAATCCTCTACAAAAACAATAGTTTCCGAGATAAGGTCCTCACCCTTTTTTTCAAGAATGGCAGTATAGAGAAAATTTATTTTTTCTATGAGCGTCTCATGCTGATAATCCATCCAGACAATGCCGGCCCCAAGAGCACTTGACCACTGTATAAGCTTTTTTTCCATAGACGCATTCTCCCTTCATGCTTGAGCACTGATTGTTCGTGTCCTATTCCCCTGTATTGCTTAAAGCATGGCATGCTGCAAAAAGCAGGTCAATAATAAAATGTGGCCGCCTCTGCCCTGCTTCAGCTGCTTTTCATATCAAGAATAAACATGTCGTCGATTATTTCAATGGTTTCGCGAAAGCCGCGGTCGCGAAAGCCGGTGAGCGCGGCCTGCAGGTGCCGGCGGCCCGGGTCGGCGATAATGATGCGGCCGCCGGGGGAGCACAATGCCGCTGCGCATGCTACCAGCACCTCGACCTTGCGCTCTTCATACAACAGATCGCTGCCAAAAACAAGACCGTAGCGTTCATCCTGCGGCGGGGCTGCCCAGTCAAGCACGCGGTAGCTGACCCCGGTAATGCCGTTGAGATCAAGATTGCGCCGAAGATAGGGCTCATTGTGCGGGTGATAGTCCGTGGCAACAACAGAGGCGCCCCTGCGCGCGGCAACAAGGGAAGGAAGGCCCAGGCCGCATCCCAGCTCAAGGGCGTGCATGCCGCCCAGCTTCCGGCCGGGCAGGGCAAGATATTTTGCCAGCGCCACGCCCGACTGCCACAGCTCGGCATAGTAGGGGATCATGTCCTCGTTTTCGCTGTGCCGCTCCACATAAAAATCAAGCAGCGGGTCCAGATCGCGCAGCACCTCGAGCTCAAAGCCCATATCGGCTATCGCCACCGTGATGCGGTGCGTTGGAAGCTGCATGGCCGAAGGGGTCTCCTGCATAGCTGTCCCGGATGGATGAGTGAGGCGGGAAGTATAAATGAGCGGCTCTGCCGGTGTCAATGAAAACCGGCCCCTATTTAACTGGACGATTTTTGGAGGCTTTGGTATAGTGCCCGCAGGCAAAAGCGATACTATACCCATGGGGAAGTATGATGCAGTATTCGACCGCACAGACATCACAACGCAGCCTTCGCATACTCATTGTCGAGGACGAACGCGACGTTCTGGCCATGCTTGAGGAAGTTCTCGCAGGTTCAGGCCACAGGGTTGTTGCAGCGCCGGACGGGAAAGCCGGCCTTGCCTGCTTTCAGAGCCAACCCTTTGACATCGTGTTAACCGATCTGAACATGCCGGGCTTATCAGGCTTTGCTCTGGCCACCGAGATCAAAAAGATAAATCGGTCTATGCCCGTATTGCTTCTCACGGGATGGGCAGGAGAGCTTGAGCAGGCCGAACTCATGGCAAAGGGCATCGACTGCATTATCAAAAAACCGTTTACCATAGCAGACCTTCTGCAGTCACTGGACGACCTGTACGTCGCCTATGAAAAAACAGGGCATAAAAACTAGGAGGTCGGAGGTCAAAATTGTTTATTGTTCATGGTTGATCGTTTATCGTTTTAAACAACCAACAAACAACGACCAACGAGACAGAAGTCGGAAATCAAAAATTGTTCTTCGTTCATCGTTGATGGTTAGTTGTTAATGGTTGATTTGAACAACGAACAACAACCAACGATTAACGATTCGGAGGTTGGAGGGTTTTGCTAATCATCTAATCTTCTAAACATCTAATCATACATATTACT
>CAYNVA010000633.1:0-4807 GCA_964400575.1 uncultured Thermodesulfobacteriota bacterium
TTTTTCCGGCAGAACCGATACGCCGCCGGTTCCTGAGATGACGGAAAACCCCAAGCAGATATGGCGCGCTTTTTCCATGCTGCAGCTGCAGCCGCCGGAAACACGCAATATGCGCATCATGGAAGTCCACTACAAGGACACTTTGAAAGCCTATGACTCCTGGTTCTGGATGCCCTCCATCCGTCGCGTGCGCCGCCGCTCAACATCTGAGCGCCAGGATGCGCAGGGCGGAGCAGACTACTGCGCTTTCGACAATATGGGATGGGACGGCCCGGTGCAGGTCAACTCCTACAAGTATCTCGGCCAGAAAGACCTTCTGATGGGGCGCCATACCGACACGAAAAAGCTCTCGCATACGCCCGGCGACTGCCTGTTTGACGGAACGCAGCGCGAGCGCGTGAAGATGCATGTGGTTGAGGCAACCAGCAAAGACCCCAACTTTCTGTACAGCAAAATGGTGTGGTATCTTGATCCGGAAACCTGGCAGATGCTCTATTCCGACCGCTATGAACGCTCGGGCAAACTCTGGAAGTGGATCGATCAACTCGGGTTTATCGGCAAGGGCTATAACAATATCGATGTGCCGCATTTCAACGCCACTCAGACCGTTGACATTCAGCGCATTCACGCAACGGTCGCCACGACGGAGCTGAAGTTTGGCGTCGAGCTTGAGCAGAGCATGTTCACCCTGGACTACCTGCAGAAGCACGGCTATTAAGTATACGCTTTTTCAGACAAACCCATAACAGGCAGGTTTCGGGGATTTCCCCGAAACCTGCCTGTTTTTTTTTGGATGCTGCTTGAACACTGTGCACATTTTCACGTTCTGTGCATATGTGCACAGATTTTTTTTTGACAAAACGGTTTTCGTGGCCGTGGCATATGCCCCGGCAGTGTGAACTATCGAAAAATTCATGCTATATTTTATACTTGCCAGAGGGGGTATGCTGGCATGGTTTTAGCATTATTTAAATCAACCGAGCGTCCGGCTTAGCCGGGATCACGACGGTTCAGTGTAAAGATACATAAATCAATAAATGTCAGAGAAAACAGTTCAAAAGGAGAGGATGCTATGAAAAGAAAAACCGTTTATTGTACCATCTGTGCACTGCTTTTTGCAGTCAGCCTTGCGGCAGGGGCTTTTGCCCAGAGTGTTTCCTTTCAGTACAATCTCGGCGGCTCGTCCAGGTACGGACTTCTCTCGGATAATCGAACGGATAATGGCACGATGCTCTACAGCGTTATAGGCAGCAGGCTGTACATCTCCGATGCCTCCAATATAAGCAGTCTCGTTGAGCTCAGCAGCCTTGCTCTGCCGGGCATCGCCCGCCGCATTGCCCAAAGCAGAGATATTCTCTATATCTCCTGCACCACCGGCGGTCTTGTGGCTGTTGATGTCAGCAATCCATCAAAGCCGGTACAGAAGTCGGTAACGACCTTCGACAAGACCGACGCCATCTGCCAGACTTTTGACGCTGCAGTCAAAGGCAATTATGTGTATGTTGCCGATTATTCAGGGGTTTTTGTTCTTGATATGACTGATCCCGCTGCTCCCGTCAAGGTGCGGGAATTCACTGCCTTTGATAAAGCCAAGCACAATGCCTATGACGCCTATATTGACAACAATACGCTGTTTGTCTGCTGCGAGTATGCCGGTCTTTATATTTTCAATATCGGTGACAATACCGAGCTGACTAAAATCGGGCAGTATGCCGATTCGTCCAAATCGCTCGGCCAATTCTACTGCTCGATGCGCGACGATACAAATAAAAACTTATTATATGTGGCCGCCGGCATCATGGGTCTTGCAATCCTTGACATAGACAAAATTTTAGACAATGACAATACAACCGATCCTTTTGTCGGCAATGTTGAAAATAATTATGGGGGCATTCTCGGGTTTGTCAAAGCCGGCGGCTATGTGTATCTGTGCTCCGAGTTTGAGGAGTTTTACAAGATCGACGTCAGCGACCCCGCACACCCGACCCAGGTACAAGAGTTCCTGTGCGGCGGCCATCACAGCCTGGGCATTTCGACAAACGGCAACTATGTGGTGCTTGCCAATTCAAACTACGGCATCCGCATTTTCGACAGCCGCGCGGCAGCCATACAGCAGGTAGGCGAAGTCCTCTCCATGGGCCGGGTTGTCGACTGCAAAGGCGCGGGCGATTTTGCCTATGCTGCTGTCGGGCTCAAAGGCCTTGCAATACTTGACATGACCAATCCCCTGCAGCCCCTGCAGGTTGCGCTGAAGACCCTCACTGGCTATGCCAACGGCCTTGCCATTGCCGGTTCCACCGCCTATGTCGCCGAAACCTATAAGGAGGGCAAAGACGGCGGCCTGCTGGAAATCGTGGATGTAACAAACCCGTCGGCGCCGGCAATTCTCGGGTCGGTTGCCCTTGACGGCCAGCCGTACTCGGTTCAGGTGCAGGGGGACCTGGCTGTTGTTGCCTGTCAGACCGCAGGCGTGGCTATTATCGATATTGCCGATCCCGCCAACCCTGAAATGCTGGGCACCTATAACACCGCCGGCAACTGCTACGCGCCGCTTGTGTGGGGTGACTATATTCTGGCGGCAGACGGGATCAAGGGGTTTACGGAGCTTGATATAAAAGACCCAGCCTCTATCAAAAAGATAACCGACAGCTATGGTTTGGACTATAATTATGGTAATGTCATTGACATAGCGCTCTGGGACACCTGGCTGTATATGCCCGTAAGCGACGCGCTGCATATCGCAAAGTTTGACCCGCTGTATCTTCCCACGAGCGACAATGACTCCTACATTGATCCCCTGACCAAGCGCCATCAAGACGGCCAGCTGAAAGCCGTGGCGGCTTTTGACGGTTACCTCCTGGTTGCCGATTCGGTCGGCGGTGCGCGGCTGTTTAATATTGCGAAACCAAATAGCCCTCAGGAGTCTGACAACGAGTCCTATCTCGTGGGTGACCCTCTGAGAGTTTCCTATGCCGCAGACCAGGGCCTTGCCTATAGTTCAAACCAGATCGCCGGCCTGTATATTTACAAAGTCGAACTGCCGAAGAAGCCCGCCGCAGTTAATGCAAACGGCATCTGGTTCGGCTCCGGCACAGACAAAAGCGATAACAGCACCACCGGCATTGTGGCTGATCTCTATCAGGGCCATGACAATGTGACCGGCACGCTGACCCTCTATGGCGATACAGTTTTCGAAGGGGCTGTCACTGCCTCGACGACTGACAATGCAAGTTATGTGAAAGGCACAATACTTTATGATGGCGGCACGACAGGCGCAATTAATCTTAAAAAGTCGGGCGCTGGCCTGAAAGGTACGATTTCAGCAGGCACTCTTGAAGTTATCAAAGTTTCCCTTGAGCTTACGACTTCCCGCGGGCTCAAGTCTTTTGAGAATTGCGCCCCGACCATGGACAGCGGCATTACAGCAGCCCTGAAAACGGCAAAAGGTATGAAAAAGCGAAGCCTGAAAAGAGCTCAAAAGATGATGACAGCGGCTCTTGCGCAGCCTGCTCTTGACGGGCAGTTGCAGTTGTCCGCTCTGGCCGTTGCCATGACCCGCCCCCGCACTGCAACAGGGCCTCTGGCAGCATCCGAAGCGCTGTTCTATCAGTCGGCAGAGTGGGAA
Organism: uncultured Thermodesulfobacteriota bacterium; assembly: GCA_964400575.1. Lineage (GTDB taxonomy): Bacteria > Desulfobacterota > WTBG01 > CAIYCZ01 > CAIRTM01 > CAIWCT01. The sequence continues at coordinate 3,626 of CAYNVA010000633.1, forward strand.
ACGCTTGTTGCTCAGGCTGAAGCAGGCCTCATGGCCGCTACCATTTGTGATGATTATAAAAAACGCATTAATCTCTTTATTTCACTTGGTGACCGCGCCCTTGAAAAGGGTCAGCAGGCCGGGGAGGGCGGCCGGCTTGCCATGGCGCTAGCCTCCTTCAGCACGGCAGCACGGTATTACGGGCAAGTGGCTGCCTACTATCAGAAAAATGCGGTAAACTGCCCGACCTTCGGCGAAGCCGAATTTAACGGGTATTATGATGGCATTATCGATTTCGGTTTTATCGCCGCAAGCCTTAAGGTCTGCGCTGCCCAGTCGGGTACTGTCGTCACCGGTACTGCGCGAATTGATATCGAAGCTTCCGGTGAACATATGACTGGCAAAATTGCTGATGCTGCTGATGCTGCCAGTGATCCTTTTGCTACGGCCGGAAGCAACATCACCGTGGATAGTGTGAGCACGATGAACGGGACCATTCTGGTGCACATCGGCGATATTACCGCCCATCTGGCTATGACGGACATGAAGTACAATATCTCCACGGATCAATGGGAGGGCCAGCTCATAGTTAAGGAGCAGACGGTTAACGGAACTGTAACTCTGAAGAAAGCCGCGGATAGCTGCCCCGAGGGTTTCCCGGGGGCTGAGTAGCTTCATATCCGGAGCCGCCTATCCGGCGGCCCAGGGATCATTGGCGTCTTTTCCTGGAACGCTTTTGCTTGCAGGGTGTTTTACAGGTAGTGCAATTGTGCTGAATTAAACTGCCCCAGGGTCTTGTTTCCCATGCGGAGGAGGAAACCATGCCGGAGAGATGTTCCCGCTGCGTAATGCCCGAAACACAGGGGCATATACAGCTTGATGCAAGCGGTGTCTGCAATCTGTGTGCAAAGCATCGTGAGGCAGAGGCCCAGCCATGCCGGGCAGCAGCGGAAGGCATGCCCGAGCTTATGGCCAGGGTGGACACGCTGCGCGGCTTGAGCACAGGGCCGTACAATGCCCTTGTCGCACTCTCCGGCGGCAAGGACAGCACCATGGCGCTGTACATCGCAGTCAAAAAGCTCGGCCTGAAGCCGCTTGCGGTTTTTATCGACAACGGCTTTTGCGTTGAAGCGATGTACCGCAATGTCAGAAATGCGGCGGATAATCTGGGCGTTGACCTGCTGGTTTTTAAGCCACGCCTTA
>CAYNVA010000634.1:0-5751 GCA_964400575.1 uncultured Thermodesulfobacteriota bacterium
GTTGATACCGCTATTCCTGTCGAAAAAATCAAGGCAGGAACAACGGTGGTCTGGATCAATGATCTGACGGGTATTATGCTCGAAATTCAATTTACCGGGAAACAGGTCACATTGGCCTGCAAGAGTCCTGTCCATTTTATTGTCGATGAAGATGGCATGTTTATATCAAATAAAATTCCGTTTGGCGCAGTGGCAAGTCTTTGCTTTGTTGAAAAAGGAGCATTTGATTACACAGTCAAAAGAACATCCAGTGTAAAAGGAGTCAGCTATGGCTTAGGCCCTAGCGGCTCACGGCAACCGTATTATAAGGATCTGATCGGGAAAATTCTTGTAGAGTAGCAGTAATCAACTTACAAAATATGGAAATGACAAAAACCAGACTGACTTAATCCGTTTTTTAGACTCGTTTGAGTCAGTCCATTTTGTGTGTCCCTTGTGTGTCCTTTTTTTAGAAATTGAGGACACACAAATACACATGGTTACTCAGCATGCAAAATAAAGTTTAGAGATTTCAAGCAAATAAAGAAAAAACAGGTAGCCAGAAAATCTCACAATCTCAACTGTCACGCCGGAGGTAGCGAGTTCGAGCCTCGTCGTCCCCGCCATTTTCTGATAGTAGAACAGGGGGTCAGCCAGTCAGGCTGATTCCCTGTTTTGCTTCTGCCTCTCTGGAAGTCCCTTTTTTGACGCTCCTGAGAAACTGCTCAAAATGATACCACTCAAGGGGGTGACGGCGGACCATTATTTCGAGCCTGTCCGCATACTGCTGGGCAGCCTGCTGTACGGCATCATGGCGCTGGCTGCGGGATGCGGGTTTGACTGCGCATGGCGGGAAGAGCGTGCAGTGATAGCTGTTTTTGCCACAGCGGTTTACAAAAAAGATAATCAGCGGTGCGCCTGAAAGCATGGCAAACAGAAACGGCGCCTGGGGAATGTGGACCTCATGCCCGAGAAACCTCACCGCAACCGATCGCTGCGACTGGCTCCACAGCCGGTCACCGGTCATTGAAACAAAACCGCCGTCTTTTAAAAAATTAATTCCTTCCAGCGCATCAAAGGGCGAGGCTTCATCCTGCTTTGTCGTTATAATTTGAATACCATGCTGCGCAAGGTCCTGCTTCTGCAAGCGTTCTATCTGCTCGCCTTCCTTCTCTCCGAGATACAGAAGGAGTCGTATGGCAGGGCCATCAGCGCAACCGCCCAGATAGGCAGCGCCAAGCTCCCAGTTGCCCAGATGCGACATGAGCATGATGCCGCCGGTTCCATCACGCGCAATGTTATCAATATGCTCCCGTCCTTCAGCCGAATAGGTAATGGTTCCCGGCTTCCGCGCAACCCACCGGTCGAGAAAAACCGTGGTAAAGTTGTGAAACTGCCGCCAGGCACACCAGAGATGATACGGAAAACCACGGGCGGGGAACAGGGCTTTATAGAAATTGACGCTTATTGCCACCCGCCGCGGAAACAGGATAAAATAACCCGTGGCCACACACCAGGCCATGGCACTAAAAAACCATGCGCCGGTGAAGGCTGAGATACACATCAGGCAGCGGTAAAAAAGTTCTTTCATGATTCCTTGTACATAAAATTTTTTACATCTTTTGGGCAATAAACCAGATTTCCTCCCGGCCCGGGGCGGCAAGCTCTTCGCCGGTGATGGAAAAGCCTGCACCCGAGATAAGCGCCCTCACCTGCTGCGCCGTGCGGAAAAACGACATAATACCGAGCACCGTGAGCCTTGTTGTTTCAATAAAGCGCTGCACCGGAGCGCGTTCATGCGAAGGAATCGTTACCCGCACAATGAGCGCCGCACCAGGGAGAAGTTTCTCGCCCAGGCGAATAAGCGTTTCGCGTGCTTCTGCATCATCAAGGTAATGGAGCATGTCAAGCATGAGCGCGCAGTCGGCCGGCTCCGGCAGGTCAGGCATATCAGGCGCGCGGCCAGCCTGTACCCGGCCCCTTTTGCCAAAAACGCGCGCGGCAGTATGCGCTCTGTCTGCGTCAGGCTCAATCCCGAATACGCGTGCTTCTGGAAACAGCTCAAGCAGCCAGGCTGCCGGCACTCCATAGCCTGTACCAATATCGATAATAATCCGTGGCGCGTACAGAAAATCTGCAAGCTTCGGGAACATGGGGTCCAGCAGTATTTTGAACCGGGCAAAGAGCCGCGGGTATGCCTCCATATGACGGTAGTGCAGAAGCACGCGCTGCAGATGCCGCCGTGAGCCGGGCTCAAGTGTTTTGTGAAGAGCCTGAACAGGTGCAAACATTTTTCTTAAAACCGGCGGCACGATGGTGACAGCGCCGATGAATGAATAGCCGATGCCCAGAGCAAGTCCCAGCCCTGCGCTTTTGAGCATGGGGTTGTCGCACACGGCAAGCACGCCGAAGCCAAGAAGCGTCGTGGCAAACGAAAGAAAGACCGACAGGCGGATAAGCCCCATTGACGAATCCTGCTCATCGCCATAGCGCTGCCAGGCCCGGATAAGGTACAGGGCATAGTCAGTGCCCATGCCGATCACGACCACGGTCACCATCAGCACCGGTATGCCCAGAGGCTGCCCCATGATATTCAGGGTGCCCAGCGTGCAGATAAGAGCAAAAACCGTGGGCGCTATTGCCAGCAGGGTAAGCTGCCAGTCGACAAAGTAAAGAAAGGCCACCATGACCGTAACCATACCCACAATGAGGCACATCCTGAGGAATGCCGATAGCAGGACCCCTGCGAAGCGGTCGCTGAAAAGCGTTGCGTCAAACATGCGGGCACCGGCATGCGAAGCTATCTGCCTGTAAAAATTTTCGCGATCATAGTATGGGCCAGGCTTCAGCGTCAGCACCTGCTGCCAGACTTTTTTGTCAGCATACGGCACGACGCCGAAAATTTTTGAAACCTCCTCGGGCATGTCTCCGCAGACAGCGTCGCTGCTTCGCAGCATCGCGACAAAAGGCGCAAAAGCATCTGCGGAAAATCCGAGCGCGCCGGAGGCATCCGCCAGAGCTCTTTCTGTTGCAGCCGCACGGGCAGGGCTCCAGAAGCGCTGCCAGGCAGCGGCATGCTCGCGCGCCGCTTCGCTGCCGGGCATGATTGCCGAAGGAAGCAGTCCGGCACGAAGCCCTCCGCGGATTGTTTCCTGCTGCAGAAGCGTCGAAAGCCGGTCAGCGCGCTCCCGCAGCTCTTCCCTGCTTCCCGCCTCGATTATGAGCTGGACACTGCCGGAGATATCGCCCCATACCTCTTTTATAAGCTGCTCGGCAGCAAGCGTCTCCCTGGTTACGGCATTGAGCGATGATAGATCGCTATGAAAGTCGGGACGCGCAAAAAAAAGCATGAGGCCGGCAAAGGCCAAAGCCACAGCTGCCTTCCCTGCGGGCCGCGATGAGGCCAGCTTGTTGACGGCAGCCTGGAGCGGCAGGTATGGCTCATGGGCGGCCGCGGGCATGATTTTAAAGATAAACGGGAAAACGGCATGGACGAAGATATAGGTGAACACAACGCCAAGCGCGGAGAACTGACCGATTTCGGCAAGAGCAGGAAATCCGCTCAGAGACAGGGCTGCAAAACCCACTGCGGTTGTGAGCATGGCAAGCAGCCCCAGCGACCAGACCTGCCGTGACGCCTCCAGCCCCCTGGTCTCCCGCGGCCGGTCAAGAAAGAGCAGATAGGCAATGCCATAGTCCACGGTAAATGAGACGATGGCGCCGCCAAACCCCACAGCCAGCAGCGTAACAGAGCGGTGAAAAAGCGAGTAGACGAAAAACGCCAGCATGGTGCCAGCGCATGCCGGCAGCAGCGCGAGAAGCCCGATAAGGGGCCGTGGGAAAGCACCAAGCAGCAGAAGCGCAACGGCGACCGTTGAAAATAAAACCGCATTTTTCACATTGCGTTTGGCATTTTCTTCATTGTCAAGGGCAGCACGATACGAGCCGACGGGCGTCAGGGTGATCCTGTTTGAGCTTCCAAATTGCCGGTCAAGAGAAGCGGCAGTGGCGGCGATACAAGATGTAATCCTGCGGGCAAACTCAGTGTCCGTGCCTGCGCTTGCTGGCTCGGCAAGCAGCAGGCAGTGCCTGCCATCGGCTGAAACAAGCAGGCCGTTTTCAAAGCGGGCATCCTGCACCGGCGCGAGAAAACGAAGCCGGGCAAGCACAAGGTTGCGCAGTCCCAGCGGGTCCCGGGCGATCAGCTCTGCCTGTCCGATCCCCTCCAGACCGCCCAGGCCGGAAAGAGTTGCCGCAAGATTTTCGCGAATTTTTTCTGCGGTAAGCAGGGGGGCGACAGCTGCTACAAGCTCAGCCTGGCTGAACAGCACGGGCAGATTGGCAACACTATAGGCGATAAGCCCGGGCATGAGGCTTTGCATCCGGTCGAGCCCCACCTGTTTGAAAAGCCGGCTTTTGACGAGTTCCGCCTCGGCACGTTTGGCGCACTCGGTCAGCAGGGCAGGATCCGGCCGCTCAAGGCCCACGTCGATCACCACCCGCTCAAGCATGGGGTGATGCTGGAGAATATAGCGGGCATCGGCTAACACCGGATCGGACTGCGGCAGCGCATCCATGATATTGGTTTCAAACCGCAGGCGGCTCATGCCGATGAAAAACAGCATGGCGGTGCCCGCAATGACGAGACCTGCAATCGACCAACGGAAAATATACTTTCCTGCCATGACAGCCTATCTCTGCAAATGCCGACGCGGTTTCATGAAACGGATAAAGGGCGCAATAAATAATCTGCCGAAGATGAGCCGGGTAAACGTAAGTGAGTTGCGCATGAAATCGACAAACCCGCGGTAATGGGAAATGCGCTCGTTTTTCGGGGCATAGGAAACCCGTATGGGAGCCTCAAGCACCGGGATGCCGTACCAGCACGCCTTCACCAGCACCTCGACCTCGAATTGAAACCTGCGAGCCCGCACCGGCAGGTCGAGCGTTTCCGGCAGCGGGTAGAGGCGCATGCCGCTCTGCGTATCGGAAACTGCAGGGCCGCCCGCGGCGCGCACCCAGAAGTTTGAAAATTTCCTCCCGAACCTGCTTGCCCAGGGCACATGCTCGCCGTGCATGCCCTCGCGCCTGCCCGTAACAATCGGCCGCAGCCCTTCAGGCACTGCCGCTAAGAGTCTGCGTGCGTCTTCGGGCCGGTGCTGGCCATCAGCATCAAGGGTTATGGCCCAAGAGGTTGTTTGCGCGGCCGCAGCAAACCCGGTAAGCAGCGCTGCCCCCTTGCCCCTGTTATGCGGATGCCGCAGGATGGTGATCGATGGAATGGCCTTTATCTTTTCATAGGTGCTGTCTGTCGAGCCATCGTCCACCACAAATACCGGGCAGTTCAGTTCAAGACACTGCCGCACCACAGCGGCGACTGTTTTTTCATGATTATAGACCGGAACGATGACTGCTGCGCGCACCTGTTCCATGAGCTTCACCTCACCGCAGCGGGAGCAAAGGCTACGGCCCATGTGCCCGGCCCCGTATGCACGCCCGTCGTCAGAGACAACGGCCGCACCAGCAGTTCTGTGTTGGGAAAACGGCGCTGCGCGGTTGCGGCTACTCCCTCAACAAAACTGCGGTTGTCCGTGTACTGAAAAAGTATCAGGCCATAGGTTTCAGCCGGAGAAACTTCTGCGATGCGCTCAAGGGCAAACCGCACCTGCTCAGAGCGGTTTCTGACCATGCCGACCTTTTGCGCCCCATCTTTTTGCGGGCTTATGACCGGTTTAAACTTCAGCATATCACCAAACAATGCCCCGGCTTTTG
>CAYNVA010000635.1:0-2460 GCA_964400575.1 uncultured Thermodesulfobacteriota bacterium
GTATTCGTCAAAGTCAAACCGCGGACTGTTCTTATCCGTGTGGCAGCCGAGGCAAACCTCTCTCCCGCCATTGCCCATGATGCCGCTTTTTGAGCCCCCATGGCGGCTGCCGGGACCATGGCATGATTCGCACTGCACATTAGTCATGGTCGACCGCTCTTTTTGCGAAGGCGCGTATCCGCCCGGCTCACCATAGCCGGTCGTATGGCAGACAAGGCATTCAACAGCATACTGCGAGCCCTTGTCGAGCAGCGTCTGATATGCCCGCGCATGCCGTGTTGCCTGCCAGTTTTCATACTGCGGCACATGGCACTGCACGCAGCTGTCGCCCCCGGCATAGGCTGCCCCGCCGGCGCCGGGCTGCTCCGGCTGCCCCTTAAAAAAAGCCTGCTGGTTCATGGCCGCAACCTGCGCTTTAAATGCGCTGCCCATATCTGCGATATCTTTTTCTTCGCCGATGCCGGGTTGCAGCGGTATGAGCCGGTGCGCCACGAGAAAGCGCCCATCTGCGCGCTCCACATCGACTCGCCCCAGATACTGACCTTGCCTGTATGCCTGAACGATGGGCGTTCCATTTTCAATAACAGCCTCTTCAAGCAGTCTGTCAGCCCGTGCCGAAACAATCAGGTTGATTCCCGGCACCTGCCGCGCAAGCTCCCGGTCGCGTTCAAGGCCAAGGCCTGACAGCACGATCAGAAAATCACCTTTGCCGCGAACTGCTGCGGCCATCTTCCGAACCGCAGCGACAGGGTCTTCTATGCGCAGGTCCGGCACAAAGACAGTATCCTGCGGGCACACACCAAGAATAACCACGCGCGTACCGGCAACGATCTTAAGAATAAAGGGTTCAAAAACCGGCTGCCCGCCATCACGGGTAACAATATTTGACGACACAAAGGGAAACGACGCCTTGCTGCGCAGCCCTGCCAGGGCGTCAAGGCCCATGGCAAGATCGCCGTCACCCACATTCAAAGCATCGCAGCCCATGGCATTGTAGGCGCTGAGAATAAAATCGGCCTTCAGCAGAAACTCACGTGCCTCAATAGTAGTGGCGGGTTTTTTTTGATAAAAAAGATTACCCGCATCAAGGCGTATCAGGTCAGCGGTTTTCAGCGCCGCAGACCTGATCAGGCGGGCCTTGCGCGAAAGCCCCCCGAGCTGAACGCCATCGCAGCCGCAATTTTCAAATTCGCCGCGCACATCATTTGAATAAAGTATCGTAAATCGCTCACCACCCAGCAATTTCAGCGAACATCCTGCCAGCACCAGGATACCGGCGCAGCATACAGCGCACGCGGCTGCAAGGGCTTTTTGAAACATTTCGCTTTACTTTCAATGGTTTTTTTCTACAATGGACAAAAGCGTTATATCGCCATTTACCTGTCGTGTCAACCGGCATACCATACTCGGGGCAAGCACATGCCATGCGGGCAGTACTGCAGCGCGTAAAACAAGCATCCGTCTCGGTGGCGGGAGCAACCGTCGGGGCAATCGGCAACGGGTTTCTGGTGCTGCTGGGAGTCGGGCAGCAGGATACGTCCGACGATGTTGCCTATATGGTGGCCAAAACGGTCAACTTGCGCGTTTTTGAGGATGCCGGCGGCCTCATGAATCTCAGCATCGGCGATGCTGGCGGCCAGGTGCTTGTTGTTTCCCAGTTCACGCTGTACGGAGACTGCCGCACAGGCCGCCGTCCGTCATTCTCAGGCGCAGCCGAACCCGGGCTTGCCCGCACGCTGTATGAACGATATATTGCGGAACTCAAAGCCGCAGGGCTTACGGTTGCCAGCGGCACATTTCAGGCCATGATGGATGTTTCGCTTGTCAATGACGGCCCGGTCACCCTGCTGCTGGACAGCAGTAAACTATTATAACAATCAGCATGAAAGGAGCCCGTACATGTTGAAAAACTCTCCCGGAACATCCACCATAGGATGCCTGTTTACGATCGCTATCGTAGTGTTCTGCTTTTACACAGGGTATAAATTTGCCGTGGTGCAATGGAACGTGGAATCATTCAAGGAAGAACTGACCGAGGGTACCCGCTTCTGGGCCAATGAACACAACCTCGACGATATCGCCGGCATGAAGGCAGACACCATACGACGGGCTGCCGAATGCGCAATTACCCTGACGGATAAAAATGTTTCCGTGAGTACTGAAGGAACAGCCGTTATCATAACGGCGTCATGGATTGAACCGATCGAATTCCCCGGCGGGTACATCTATGAATGGGAGATAATCGTATCCCGCAGCATCAGAAAATTCGGCCACTGAACATCCCCGCCGCAAGCCGCGGGAATTTAACCCGTAGCGATTAACTGCTGCGGTTCATTACATAACCGGCCAGATCGGCAAGGGCTGCTTTCGGGCCCGTCGTGTCAAATGATGCAAGGGCTGCAAGTCCGGCGTCAATTCTCTCGCGGGCGCAGGCAATGGCATAGGCCATGCCCTGATGCT
>CAYNVA010000636.1:0-6001 GCA_964400575.1 uncultured Thermodesulfobacteriota bacterium
CGTTAGACCCTGTTTTTCAAGGACCGCATACCCGCATATTGTTTTAAGCTTTATTTATATTTATAAATTAATTACCAGATAATAAACTGCCTGTATATATGAAAAATTTACTGCTGCCAGTTGCAGCCGATAGTTTTCCAGCCTGCTTTAAAGTAATATGAGGCTTGTTAGTATTATTAGCAAAAGCAATACTGCCGACGCCGGGCTCTTCTAGAGTATGTTGCAAAATAGCGTATCCATTGATTTCTTGTTGAAGCCGCATACCTTTTGGTTCAATCGCACGCTCTCTGTGCCCGCTGGAGCACGGATGCGTTTATTCATAAGCCCTGGCCTGCACCGACCGGGCTGCTCTCACAAAAGGTATACTCGGCTACAGAAAAATGTAAAATGCTCAAGGGTTTTAACCGGCAGCTGTACAATCAAAACATTTATTCAGTTAAACTCTTCTCATGGTATTAAATAGTATTGTTCTTCATCTGAGCAGTACGCCACCATTAAACAAGGCGGGGGCTTTTTTGATTATTTATTTAAATTATGTGATAATAAGTTTTTATTGATTTTTTTTTTGTATGTGTTAAAAAAGAGATTAATAGGGCATCACAAAAGGCTGAAGCATTAAATTTAATCCTTTTCTTCATTGAACAGATTAAAAAGCATCTAACAGGAGCAGAGGTAAGCCATGACAACAACAAAAGAGCCTTCGCAAATCATGACAGTCGAAGAAGTAGCCGATTTTTTGAAGCTTTCGAAAATAACGGTCTACAAGCTGGTCAAGAAAGGCGACCTGCCGGGATTCAGGGTCGGCAACTCCTGGAGGTTTCGCCGTGAAACGATCGCAGGCATTGTATCAAAACAGCAGGAAAAAGTTTGATTTGCATAAAAGAGTTTTTTTGCTGAATACGTGAGGCGTCATGAAAATATTTCTGAACACCTGCGGCATTGTTGCAGTTTTGTTTTCTCTGGTCTATTTCGCCATGCAGAACAACCAGCCGGTCCCGCTGACCTACTATAACGGCATGGCAGATACGTTCCCCCTCTGGGGAATTGTAATCACCCCCTTTTTTGTGGGTGTCGTCGTGGGCAACCTGCTTGATGTGGTGCAGCGGTTCAGGCTCAGCCGCGAGGTTAAAAAGCTGCAACGTGAACTGCGGCTGACACAAAACCCAACAAACAGGTAAAAATCCCGGTCGCCGGTTTCTTGTGCAACCGGACAGCAGTATGCCTGTTGCAACTGGGTTTTTGCCAGCAAAGCGCTGATTTCTTCTTTATACCCCCGCACGTAAAGATACATATGCTCAAAACGCTGTTTTTATCTCTCGAAGCGACACGCAATGGCTTGAATTTACTTATATTTTTTAATCCCACCTTCTCGCCTCGTGATAACGCCTGATAATTTCCATTGTCTTTTTTTTAAAATTTTGATATAAGCATTATGGTTGTTTTTGTTTCATGTCCCGCGCAAGAATAAATCGTTTCTTACTGTATGCGTATAACAATTCCTGAACTTGGCATGGGGGGCCACAGAACAGCCAATTTTTTAAATTTTTGTTTTTATTTATTGGAAGGATTGCTCTATGTTTAAAAAAGGCGATATGGCGGTCTATCCTACCCATGGCGTAGGTGTTATAGAGGCTGTTGAGGAAAAGGATATGTCCCCCGGACATGATAAAAAACAAAAGTTTTATATAATGCGCATCTTGGGCAATGGGATGACCATCATGGTGCCGACCGACAATGTTGAGCAGGTTGGCATGAGAAGCATTATCAGCAATAAGGATGCAACAAAAGTCTATAAAATATTAAAAGACAAAAAATCCTCTCCTTCAGATTCTCAGACCTGGAACCGCAGGTACCGTGAGTATATGGATCGCATCAAGACCGGCTCGGTCTATGAGGTTGCGGCTGTGTTGCGTGACCTGTTCCTTCTGAGGATTGGCAAAGACCTTTCTTTTGGTGAACGCCGCATGATGGATATTGCCAAAGGACTGCTCGTCAAGGAACTTTCCATTGCCCAGAAGACAACAGAGGACCATGTGGAGAAAAATATCGCGGCCATTTTTGAAAATTAACATTTCTTTTTATGCAATTTTGGATAATATTAAAGCAGGCCATGTCATTCGGGCCTGCTTTTTTTATATGGAGACGTCCTTAAAATGAAAGCCGCGGCCATTATCCCCGCAGCCGGAAGTGGTAAACGTATGGGCGGCAGCATCCAAAAGCCCTATATCATCCTTCAGGGCATGCCGCTGCTTGCCCACACACTGCTGGTGTTTGCAGAGGCCCCGGATATTGCAGAGCTGATTGTTACGGTGAGCCCCGGCCAGGAAGATTTTTGCCGGAAGCAGGTTGTGAAGGGCTGTGCCATAGCAAAGCCTGTCACTGTGCTGACGGGCGGCGACCGGAGGCAGGACTCGGTGCGAAATGGTCTTGCCGCTGTATCCGATTCAGTCGATCTGGTCATGATCCACGATGGCGCACGCCCATTTGTTACCGTGCAGATGATTTGCGACGCGCTTGAGATAACCATGCGCAAACGCGCCACGACCATGGCTGTGCCGGTTAAGGATACGGTAACAATGGTGGCAAAAGATACGGGCTTGATCCAGCAAACGCTTGACCGCGACAGTCTTTACCTGATCCAGACGCCCCAGACCTTTGAGCGGGGACTCATCTGCGAGGCCCACCGCAGAGCACGGGCTGAAGGCTTTGCCGGTACTGACGATGCATCGCTTGTCGAGCGATTGGGCGTGCCCGTGTCGGTCATCATGGGCTCCTACGATAATATCAAGATAACCACGCAGGAAGATCTGCTGTTTGCCGAAGCGATACTGCAAAGGAGGCTGGCAAAGTGAGAGTTGGCATAGGGTATGACGCACACAAACTTGTGGAAGGCCGGCAGCTCATTCTCGGCGGCGTAAACATCCCGCATAAAAAGGGGCTTCTGGGCCATTCCGATGCCGATGTGCTGCTGCATGCAATTTGCGATGCGCTGCTTGGCGCCGCAGGCCTTGGCGATATCGGCAAACACTTTCCCGATACTGACCCGGCATACAAGAACGCCTCAAGCTTAAGGCTTCTTGAGGCGGTGCGGGAAAAAATAGCGCAGGCTGGTTTTCACTGCGTGAATGTTGACGCCGTGATCGTGGCGCAGCGGCCAAAGCTGGCTTCGCACATGGACCGGATGCGCGCCAATGTCGCCACTGCTCTGCAGATCGACCCCGATGCGGTCAACATCAAGGCCACCACCACCGAAGGCATGGGCTTTGAAGGCCGCGGTGTGGGCATATCGGCGCAGGCCGTGGCAATGATTGAGTAAAAAGTTTGTAAGCCTGCAGGCACGCCAGCCCGCAGGCCGGATAAAAAATACTTTTGTGAGGATGAGCAAGCTATGTCCCTGAAAATCTACAACACCATGACCCGCAAAAAGGAAGTCTTTGTGCCGCTGCGTGAGGGCAAAGTCGGCATGTACGCCTGCGGTGTCACCGTCTACGACTTTTCCCATATCGGCCATGCGCGCGCCATGGTTGTTTTTGATGCCATTCAGCGCTATCTGAAGGCAAGCGGCTACGATGTCACCTTCGTGCGGAACTACACCGATATCGACGACAAGATCATTAACCGCGCACATGAGGAAGGCGTCACCTATGATGTGATCTCCGAGCGATATATCAAGGAATTTGACGACGACATGCGGGCTCTGGGCGTTGAGCCCCCCACACAGACACCCAAGGCAACCGATCATATTGCTGAAATGATCAGCATGGTGCAGACGCTTATCGACAAGGGCAAGGCCTACGAGGTTGACGGCGATGTCTACTTTTCGGTCAGTGCTTTTTCAGACTACGGCAAGCTGTCGGGCAAGAACCCCGATGACTTGCTGTCAGGCGCGCGCGTCGAGGTTGATGAGCGCAAACGAAGCCCCCTTGATTTTGCCCTTTGGAAAAAAAGCAAAGAAGGTGAGCCGTGGTGGAGCTGCCCCTGGGGCAAGGGCCGGCCGGGCTGGCATATAGAATGCTCAGCTATGAGCCAGAAATATCTTGGCGAAACATTTGACATTCATGGCGGCGGCATGGATCTTGTGTTCCCGCACCATGAAAACGAAATAGCCCAGGCTGAGTGCACAACCGGTAAGCCGTTTGCCCGGTACTGGATTCATAACGGGTTTGTTAATATCAACCATGAGAAGATGTCAAAGTCGCTCAAAAATTTTTTGACCATCCGCGACGTGATGAAAAATTATCATCCCGAAGTGGTACGGCTGTTTCTGCTCTCGAACCATTACCGCAGCCCGGTTGATTTTTCCGACCAGAACCTTGCCGAGGCAAAAACAGGCCTTGAGCGCTTCTACGCACTGCTTCTTGATCTGCAGACCGTAAAAAAAGCGGCAAGGGCCGATGGTGAACTTGATCCTGCGGAGCAGGCAGCCCTTGCCGAGGTGCGGGCGTTCCCGGAAAAATTCAAGGAAGCCATGGATGATGACTTCAACACGGCAGCCGCGCTTGGCCACCTTTACAACCTTACCCGCACGCTCAACGGCATTGCGGACCGGTGCAAAAAAGACGCGGGCTGTACTCTTGATGAAGCGATTGCTCTTGAGGCACAGAAAGTTTTTGCCCAGGCCGGCAAAGTCTTCGGGCTTCTCCAGAATCAGCCTGCCGCCTATTTTGAGAAGTTGAAGGCATTGGGTAGCGCGTCGCGCGGCATAAGCAAGCAAGAGATCGAGGGGCTCATTGCCCAGCGTTTGAACGCTCGCAAGGAGAAGAACTGGGCTCGATCTGATGAAATCCGCAACGGTCTTGCAGAAAAAGGTGTTATTTTAAAAGATTCCCCCCAGGGTACTGAGTGGAGCTTCAAGGAAAGCTGAATAATTCCGCTGCAGCACAATCAGAAATTGCTGAAGAGACACGCCGTGGCGAGTCTCTTTTTTTGTTCAGCCTTCAACCCTGCATGATACGGCCATCATGTGGGTAAGGTTGTATTTTTCCTGTGTCTGACGCAGCAGCGCAATAAGCCCCTTAAAATCATTGCGCCCGAGATACTGCTCAACAAGGAAGGTGCTTGCGGGCAGCCCCGCATCGCGAAGTCCGGAAGCAATGCAGGCGTAAATTTCCTCCATACAAAAATCTCCTCGTTCAGCTTGTTTTCAAACCGCTACTCAGGCAGCTTCAAAAAAATGCTTCTAATCTTTTAACACCGCCACACCTGGAAAGTTACCGCTATCATTGCAGCACTCTTTATAATATATGCTAAAATATACATAGAAGAATAACGGCCTTACACAATAAGGGAGAATTTGCTATGGAACATATTAAGCTTGCCATCAAACCTGGCAGTTCCACGAGCGCTGGCCTGTGCGCCCTGTGTGGAAAAAAAACTGAGCCGCAGCTGCCCTTTGACCTTTTTCTCAACGACACCCAGCAGCTGGTCTGCAAAAGCTGCGGCGAAAAATGCGCGCCAGAGCTCGTCTCGCTGCTGGACTATTTTTATAAGGGCCACTATGTCGAGCCGGAATACGAAACAATTGAAAGCGAGGTCAGTTCCATAAAAACCATTGCACAGAATATGCAGACGGAAAATCTGTACATGCTGGAACAGGACCTTTTCCGGATCTCGCGGCAGGCCTATCTGCTGCGCAAACATGTCGTGAAGCAGATACAGAAACAGGAAAAAAATACCCCCTCCTCCTGACATGCAGCAGCGGCGGTAATAAAAAAAAGGATGGCTTGCAGGCCACCCTTTTTTTTATTTTCATGCACGTGCAGTTTATTTTTTTTCAAGCCTTTCCACGGCAGGCTCCTGAAACACAACTCCGCCTGAATAGAGCGAGTCTATCTGCTGCTTACTGTAGTTGAGCACCGTCCCGAGCACTTCCCGTGTATGCTCACCGAGCAGGGGGCCATGGCCGCGTACGCCGCAGGGCGTTTCGGACATCTTCAGCGGGCTGCCGTACATTTTCATCTTGCCCACGAAAGGCTGCTCGATTTCGACCATCATTTCGCGC
>CAYNVA010000637.1:0-5923 GCA_964400575.1 uncultured Thermodesulfobacteriota bacterium
ATTCGCACATCGTCAATTGCGCCCTTAAAAAAGTCCATGGGGCTGCCAGCTCCAATATCGGAGCCGATGGTAAGATCGGCGCCATAATCCGTAGACGTGCCGGTAATGGCAGCCGAAGCTGCCAGTGTGCCATTCTCATACAGATTAAAGTTCGTGCCGTCATAGGATGCCGTAATGAAATACCAGTCCTCAGAGGTAATTGCAAAGGCCTCCTCGGCTATCGCAGACTGGCAGTTAACCACTGTATCAACCTCTGTACAACCGTAAAAGATCACACGGCCATTTAAATCCAGATGCAGGGCAAACTGATTAGAATAGTCAGTCAATGAGCCGCTTGCAAGAATATGCGTGTTCCCTGAAGGCACCGGAATCAGAACCTTGATCCAGGCCGCCATGGTAAAAGCATTGGTAAAGTTAAAGCTGGGGCCATTGCCGATATCAATATAGCCGTTTGCGCCGTCAAAATCATATGCTGAACCGGCTCTGCCGAAGCGGTCGCTGCACACAGTCACGCCGCCGTTAACAGTGCCGTTGTTGCCGTTGCCGCTTGCATCATTTGCATTGCCGTCAAACGGATAATAGGCCACCAGCCCGTCGGTTAAGTTAATAACCTGTCCTGCCCGCACCGGCCAGACATAATATAAGTAAACCTTATCGTAGTAGTCGAACCAGCCGTCGAGCACATTCACGTACCATGCCCTGAACGTACTGCTTGCCGAGGACGTCGAGGACCAGTAGGCGTAGGGCTGCACATTGATAAAAGGGTACCCCGCGGTAAGCGCAGGGTTATACCGGCTGTAGTCCAGAATGCTGCGCAGTTCCCGCCTGTTGGGCAGGTGCCAGTCGCTGTGTCCGAAATTCTCATAGGTGCCGGCATTCATATCAGCAACATACTTCAGGGCAGCCCGCCAGGCAAAAGCAGCATTGGGCAGGTTTGCATCTTTTGTCCACACAAGGCCCGTAAGATTATCGGTAATCGTATTGTCGCCATTGTCGATAAACCGCTGAGCAGGCATGTCAACACCTATTTGCAGCTCCCCATCCTGGCCGGTTCCCGCACAGGGTATAGCCCCGCCGGCTTCGCCGTAGCAGGCGGCCTGGCCGGTCTTTGGCAGGCAAATAACCGAATTACCTGATGACCCGCACTGTCCGGAGCGCACCGGCCATACGAAGTAGGCGTCAGTCTTATAATAGCTAGACATGAAGCCGCTGTATAAATACACGGCCCAGGCAATGCTCGGATCATTGGCATAGGAAGTAGAGGACCAGTAGACGCTGTAGGATACCGACTGGACATTCAAAAAAGGATTCGGCTTGGAGAGAGCCGGCATGGACTCTCCGGCATGCACCAGGCTCTCCATCTCATGCAAATTGGGAAGCCGCCAGTCGCCCTGGCCAAGGTAATTCTCGCGGTTGAGTTTTTTAATATAATCAAGGGCATGCTGCCAGGTGACTCTGCCATCGCCCGCCGTGACGTCGCTGTCATTGTCTGCATCGACAGTGCCCAGAAGGTTGGCATTCTGTGCCCAGAAGAGGCCGGTGAGATTATCGGTTACCGTGCCGTCAAGACGGTCGGTGAACCGTTGGGCGGGCCAGGCGACACCTGCCCGCAGCTCCCCATCCTGCCCCGTGCCGGCACAGTCGATAATAGTGCCGGACGTGTCATTATCATAGCATGTCGTCTGGCCGGTGCGGGGCACCATGGCAGGGAATGCTCCGGCAAGCGCTGGCAGCAGCAGGGCCAGCGCGGCGGCAAGAGATAATCGTTTAAGTAGTTTTCTTGTATGCATCATTCCCATCCTTGTGGATATGCATCAAAATCACACAACAAAAAAGGCATGGCCGGTGCGGACATGCCTTGAATGCTACACTTTCTCCATTGTTAAAAAGCCAGTGCTTAAAATAGCAAAAAGATTGTCGTGTCTGCTGTTTATATAAGCAGAATACATGCCTCACCCCTCTTTAAGTCATCCTATCACCTACTAGCACGATAAGAGTTTGGAAGTCAACAGACTTACAAAGATGGGTTGTGTCAGGTTGCAGGCGTACATTCGACGGACTATTCTGCAACCGCAGCAATCCAGCTTTGCATTTCCCGCAGCGCGCGCTCGGCATGCAGTCGCTTGCGGTCGCCTTTGCGGGCTTTGATGCCAAAGGGGGGCAGAATTCCGAAGTTGGCGTTCATGGGCTGGAAATATTTTGAATTGGCCGGGTCGGTTATGTAGGCTGCAAGCGCGCCGGTGAGTGTTGCTGCAGGAGGCGGCATCAAATCGAGCCCTGCGCCGTACCGTGCCGCATTGATGCCGGCGATAAGCCCCATGGCGGTTGACTCCACATACCCTTCAACGCCCGTAATCTGCCCGGCAAAAAATATGCGGGGGTCTGCTTTGAGCTGGAGCGTGGGAGCAAGCAGCGATGGCGAGTGAATAAAGGTATTGCGGTGCATGCTTCCGTGGCGGACAAACACTGCATGCTCAAGGCCCGGTATGAGGCCGAATACCCGCTTCTGCTCGGGCCATTTGAGGCGCGTCTGAAACCCGACTATATTATATAATGTAGCCTCGCGGTTCTCCTGCCGCAGCTGCACCACAGCGTAGGGCTGCTGTCCCGTGCGCGGATCAATAAGCCCCACCGGCTTCATGGGACCAAAAGCAAGCGTTTCCACACCACGTTCAGCCATAACTTCAACAGGCATGCACCCTTCAAAGGGTACAAGTGTCTCAAACTCCCGCAGCGGCGCCTTCCCTGCGGCAAGCAGCTCGCGCACGAACGCGTAATATTCTTCCTGAGACAGCGGACAGTTGATGTAATCGGCCTGCCCCTTGTCATAGCGCGATGCGCGGTAGGTTTTTTCCGGATCAATGGAGTCGGCCTCGACAATAGGGGCAATGGCATCGTGAAAATAGAGAAACTGCTCGCCCAGAAGTCCCTTCAGGCATTCGGCAAAGGCATCGGAGGTAAGTGGACCGCTTGAGATGATGACAATACCCTGGTGGGGAATTTCCGTCATTTCCTCCCGCACAAGCGTGATTGCCTGATGGTGCTCAATAGCGCTCGTAACACCTGAGGAAAACTGCTCGCGGTCAACAGCCAGGGCCGCGCCCGCAGGCACCCGGCTGGCATCGGCCTGCCTGATAACAAGGGAGTCTAACATCCGCAGCTCTTCCTTTAAAACGCCTGAAGCATTGGTCAGGCCATCGGCTTTCAGCGAATTGCTGCATACAAGCTCGGCAAGCCCCGCGCTTGTATGCGCCGGAGAAAACCGCTGCGGCTTCATCTCATAGAGCTTTACCCTGCAACCGCGGCTTGCTGCCTGCCAGGCCGCCTCGCACCCGGCAAGCCCCGCGCCAATAATGGTTATTTCATTCCCGGAAGACATTGCGGCATATTATATAATGTATAAAAAACAAGTTTTTTCATGATATTAAGACTTAAACTTAAAGTATTTTATGTAATTCTACTGCGATTCAAATCCCTGGTCATGCGGCCAGAAAACTGCTTCACTACAGCGATTTGTCTGGGACTGTCGTCCGCCTCGACGGATTGCCTCCCGGTGTTAGAAGCAAGCCAACAAAAAAAGTGGACAAACCGATACCTGCGGTTTGCCCACCCTGCTCTCTTGAGATCACATTCATTCTTGTGCAGGTGCTTCTTCCGTCTTCACCGTGCGCTTATATTTACAGGACTCACCCGGGCATTTCATCACCTTGCCGTAGCGCTTGGAAACCTTCTCGATCAGGTAGGCAGAGCCGCAGTCGGGGCAGGCCTCAGCCACGGGCTTGTCCCAGGTGGCGAACTTGCATGTAGGGTAATTGGAGCAGCTGAAGAATATTTTGCCGCGGCGGCTCTTCTTTTCCATGATTTTGCCGGTGCCGCAGTCGGGGCAGGCAATGTCAAGCGTCACGGGCTTTTTCAGGGGCCTGATATATTTACAGGCCGGGTAGCCCGAACAGCCGAAGAATGTTCCATAGCGGCCCTGCTTCACCACAAGGGGCTTGCCGCACTGCTCGCACAGCTCATCGGTGAGCTGCGGCGCCTCCGGCGCATCCTCGCCGTTGCTGTTCTTGAGGTTGCACACATAGCGGCAGTCGGGAAAGCCGCTGCAGGCATAAAACCGGCCGTACTTGCCAAGGCGGATAAGCAGGGGCTTGCCGCACTCGGGGCAGGTTTCCTCGGTTTTCTCCGTGGTAACATCGGCCTTCTTGACCTCGTCCTCCTTCTCTTTGATGAGGGCGATAAAGGGTTTCCAGAACTCCTTGATGGCGGGCTGCCATGATGCTTCGCCGCGGGATATCTGGTCGAGGCGGTCCTCCATGTAGGAGGTAAAGCCGTAGTCCACGTATTTCGAGAAATGCTTGACCAGCAGTTCGCTGACGATCATGCCGATATCTTCAGGGTGAAAGCGCTTCTTGATAAGCTGCACATATTCACGGTCCTGCAGGATACTGATGATGCTTGCATAGGTTGAGGGTCTGCCGATGCCCAGCTCCTCGAGCGCCTTTACCAGCGTTGCCTCGGTGAAGCGCGGCGGCGGCTGGGTAAAGTGCTGCTCAGGTCTCAGCTCGATGAGATCAAGGGCCTGCCCTTCATCAAGCTGGGGCAGCATGCCTTCTTCTTCCTTCTTCTCATCCTCGGCAGTGTCGTCGCTTTCGATATAGAGCTTCATAAAGCCGGGGAAACGCACTGTTGAGCCCGTAGCGCGGAAGGTGAACTGTTGTGTAGCGTCGATGTCGATCGACACGGAATCAAGCAGCGCCACGGCCATCTGGCTTGCCATGGAACGCTTCCATACAAGATTGTACAGTTTATATTCATCGGCGCTGAGGGCATGCTGGATCTCATCGGGGATGAGGCAGGCATCTGTGGGGCGGATGGCCTCATGGGCCTCCTGGGCGTTTTTCGATTTCTGGGCAAACTGCCGGGGATGCTTCAGGCCGAACTCACTGCCATAGATCTTCAAGATCACGTCATGCAGATTCCTGAGCGCGCTTTCGGCAAGGTTGACGCTGTCGGTGCGCATATAGGTGATGAGACCCGTCGTGCCTGATCCCACATCAATACCCTCGTACAGCTTCTGTGCTATGGACATGGTCTTTCTGGCTGAAAACCCGAGTTTGCGGGATGCCTCCTGCTGCAGGGTGCTGGTGATGAACGGCGGTGGTGGTGTCCGCCTGATTTCTTTTTTCTGCACCGATGCAACCCTGTAGGACGCACCGCTGAGACGTTCCAGAATACGGCTGGCTTCCTGCTCATTGGATATGGCAAACTTGTCGAGCTTTTTTCCCTCAATCTGCACAAGCTGGGCGCCGAAGGTGTTCTGCCTGCCCTGTGGCGTAAGGCTGGCCTCGATGCTCCAGTACTCATCCTGCTTGAAGGCCCGAATCTCAAGCTCGCGGTCGCAGATGAGCCGCAGCGACACCGACTGCACGCGGCCTGCAGAAAGGCCGTAGCGCACCTTTTTCCAGAGAAACGGGCTCAGGTTGAACCCGACCAGATAGTCCAGCACCACGCGGGCCTGCTGAGCATCGACAAGATCCACAGCAATATCACGGGGCGTTTTAATCGCCTCGGCAATTGCGTCTTTGGTGATTTCGTGAAACGCGATGCGCTTGACAACATAGGGCACGGCTTTGCCCCGAACGGGCTTATCGAGCTTGAGCGCCGACACCAGATGCCAAGCAATGGCTTCACCCTCGCGGTCGGGGTCTGTGGCCAGGTACACGGTTGAGCAGTCCTTGAGCGACTTGGCTATCTCAGCCAGAAACTTTTTGCTGTCGGGCAGGATGTCGTACTTCGGCACCACATCATCCCCGATCTCAACGGACCCCTGCTTGCTCGGAAGCGCCCGCACATGGCCCTTGCACGCAAGGACCTTGAAGTCCTTGCCGAGAAATTTCGTGATGGTCTTGGCCTTTGCAGGCGA
>CAYNVA010000638.1:0-2279 GCA_964400575.1 uncultured Thermodesulfobacteriota bacterium
GCTGCGGATAGCCCGACCAGAACACAGAAAAGGCATCCTCGTTAAAGAGATGCTTTTGGGTTTACTATACTTAATGCTTGTGGGGAATGTTGCTGAATAAAAAAAGCTGTTTGTCTGGTATGAAAAATAAAAGCCATAACCCCCTCTTAAATTGGCAATGGTTTTCATGCATATAACATATAAAAACTTATTTGCAATATATTTAATAAACTAGAAATTTTTTATCAAAATAACCGCTGAGCCACAGCGGGGCGGACGGATAAGAGGCAATTGACAGCATGGTGGCACGTCCGCCACGGTGAATCCGGCTGAGAGTGCATTGTGAGCAATGGATGTATATACTGGGGGGAAAGGGGCCTGTTTTTTTGCTTTGGATGGCACTAGGGTAGCACAAACAAAAAAGCACTCAGCCTATATCCGGCTACGTGCTTGAATGTACTGGCGGACCGTTAATAAGGCTGTTGGTGCCATGAGCGTTCACTTCATCCCTTTCTTCAGGCTTCAAGCATGCATGGAGGAGCCGCAGGCCGAACCTGAACATCTTTACAGGGTATTGGAACAGGAGGTCGTTTGCAGCGCTGCAGCAGCCGCAGCCTACGGGCAGATTGAAAAAAATGAATCTTTATAGTAGAGTGGCAGGGCATTAGCGCAGCATCCTGTCAGGGTGAAGAAAATAAACCCTTCTGTTTTTATGACAGCAGGACAGGTTAGGCAGAGAACAGCCTGACGGCGGAATCAATTATGGTGATGCCCGTCAGCTTCCTCCAAAATCAATCAATACCTGCATGAGTAAAAACGTGAATAAAAGAGGAAAAATAAGGAAAAAGGCGATTCAGCCCCCAGCACCCCAAAAGATTCAGAAACCGGGAATTAAGCAGACGATAGAAAACTGGTGCAGTTCGCACACGTGGCTCATTATCTCAGTGATCATTATATTATCTGCTGTCCTCAGGATTGCCTATTTTACCCAGCTCAACCACTACCACCTGATCAATCTGCATCAATGGTCTGAATCGGACATGTTCGTGTTTGATCAGTGGGCGGATGCAATCGCCGCAGGGGACATCCTCTCAGAACGATATGTCCAGCCCGAACATAACTGGATGAAGCGGATCTCCACCATCTTTTTCAAGGATCATCCCGACCGTTTCGAATACTATAAAAATCTGGCCGGTCCCGACGCCATGAAAAATTCACCTTCCAGGATGCTCTGGATCGACTGGTACGGTAAAAAGGCCTTTCCGCATGAGCCGCTGTACGCCTATTTCGTGGCCCTGAATTATAAAATCTTCGGCAAGGAGGTCCGCTGGGTATTTGTCTGGCAAATGATACTGGGAATTTTTACAAACCTGCTGGTTTTCCTTGTTGCGCGAAAATATTTCGGGGAACTGCCGGGTATCATCGCAGCTTTCCTTGTTGTCTTCTGCGGGCCGCTCCTTTTTTACGAGCTGACTCTCCTGAGGTCGACCTTCGCCGCATTTTTCACTATACTGGTGGTGTATATCACGGGCAGTGCCTTGCAGAAGAAAACCCTTTCATGGTGGATCGCCGGTGGTGCGGCGTGCGGACTGTCTGCGACGGTCCATGCCTATTTTGTCCTGCTTGCGATCATCTGGTACATTTTCCTGTCTGTTTATTTCTATAAAAACTGGAAAACGCTGGGCACGGCTGCCGCCGGCTTTGGCCTTGGCTTGCTGCTGGTGCTCTCGCCCATCATGGTCCGGAATGCCAGGATGAACCTTCCCCTGCTGAATTTAAGCAACAACAGCGCCATCGGGTTCATTACCATGAATAACAACACATTTAAGAGTTTTAAGGGCTGGATGGTGGAACCCCAATATGTGTCCGACATTATGTATGCAACAGGCGGAGACCTTTTCAAAACCATCATACCAACCTTGAAGACCCATAAAGGCCCGGGAAGCTATCTCGGCCAGGTCTGGGACAAATTGCATGCAACCTTCAGCTGGTATGAAGTTCCAAACAACGTGAACTTTTATTTCTACCGGCAGTTTGCCCCTGTGCTGCACCTTACCTTCATCTCTTTCCTGATCATATCACCCTTAGCACTAGTCGGGTTATGCCTGGCCATGCAGAGAAGAAAACAGGCATGGCCGCTGTACCTCATGCTCCTGGTTCTGATGGTTCCCATGCTTGCCTTCATGGTGCTTTCACGGTACAGGATCGTTTTCTCAGTGGTGCTGATCCCGTTTGCGGCTTTTACCATCGCTGAATTGTTCACCGCCTGGAAGGGCTGGAAAAATATAGCCGTATCGGGC
>CAYNVA010000639.1:0-8004 GCA_964400575.1 uncultured Thermodesulfobacteriota bacterium
GCGGCTGATGTTTATTAAAGATACAAGAGATAATTTCGATAATATAAATTATGCAGTCGTAAAAATGCATCTTTTGTCTTTTTACGGCTGCCAGCTAAAGGGCATCGCTGTAATAGTAATGTAATATAATATTTATAAAAGGCACTTACACGATGGAACACGCATCGTCCGGCCCGTCTCCGGTTATGCCAAAAATCGCCGACACAGTTCGTGAAGCGCCCGAAAAAAGGACGCTCAGGTACAAGCCCGGTGATCTTATCATCAAGGAGGGCGACTTCGGCATAGCGCTCTACCGTATCGTTAGCGGAACGGCCAGCATTTTCAAAGAGCTTCACGGCCAGGAGGTGCTGCTGTTTGAACTCGGGCCCGGCGACGTTTTCGGCGAGATGGTTTTTATCGATGGCGGCCACAGCCCGCGCACGGCATCGGTCGTGGCAAAAGACGGCGTAGAGCTGGAAGCCTGGCATTACCTTGCGCTGCGGCACGAGTACCAGGCCATGAGCCCGATTATCAGTCTCATTGCCCTGGACATGGTGAAAAAGCTTGTTAAGATAAGCACGGTTCATGATCGCCTGCGCATCGAAAAGCACCCGAAGCAGACCTCCCCCCCGGAGACTGATACCTCGGAGGTGAACCTCACGGTGAAGGAGCCGTCGTTTACGTTCAAGCTTGCCGGCGACGAAACCGTGGGCAAGGAATGGGAGGGCCTGATCGAGTACCGGCTGCTTGACAATCCGTCAGCGGCCATTCTTCATGCAACAGGTGTTGATATCGATGAGGAGGGTGTGCGGTTCGACATATCGCTTGCCAACATGAGCCATGGCGGGCATGAGCTGGGCAGCAGCATCGAGATGGTGATCCACCTGGACGGCGGCATTCCGTTTAAAGTGCACGGAGAGGTCACGGGCATTTCACGCGGGGCTCTGATGGGGCACACAGCTTTGCGGGTGCACTTCCGCAAGGTCTCTGTAGAGGCCTACCAGAGAATAGCGGCATTTTTAAAAACATAGAACAGGCCAGGGCAAGAGGCATGGAACTGCCGGAAAGCATCACCGCATTTGTGAGAAACCGCCTTACCTTCAAGCAGGGCCAGTCTATTTTTGAAGAGGGCAGCCAGGCCCGCTATATCTTTATCATCATGCAGGGCAAGGTGCGCATCCGGAAACATACTCCCAAAGGCATGGTTACGCTTGCGGTTCTTGAAAAAGGGCAGGTGCTCGGCGAGACAAGCTTTTTTGACAAGGTTGCAAAGCTGCGTGCTGCAGATGCTGTTGCCGAGACCGATGTGGTGCTCGGGGTGCTCAGCCGGGAAAAGCTTGAACAGGAGCTTTCCCTCATTTCGCCGATCCAGCAGGAGATACTGGCCGGTCTTGCCCGCAGAATACGCATCACCACAGCCACTGCCGCCCTCCTGGCAGGGGGCTGAGCACGTACAGCTGCCCCCGTTCCCCTCTCCCCCAGCCGCAAGCCGGGCAAGTTTCAAGAAATGCATGTGGTTTTAAATGGCGGGGTTCACCCACCCTGCGAACTGAAACAAATATTACAAATGCCGGTGGCCGTAATCGCTGGAAACAGGGCGGCCGGTTAATTCCTGGATTGCTGTAAAGGGATCTTCTGCCGACAGGATAACGCCCGGCGCCTCGCCCTTTGGATAGATTTCATACAATTTTCTATACTGCGCGGGTGTTTCATTGATCATGACGACATTTGCCCCTGCGCTGAGGGCCGAAAGGACGCCCAGTTCGGGATTAAGCACCGAGAGCGCTGTGGTGGCCGGTATGAGCGTGTCGCGGGTGACGATGCGCGAGAGCGCCACGACTTTGTAGACATATTCGGGCTCGGGCTGGATATAGCGTTTCGTGTCAGGCGTTTTTTTTGCAAGCGGCGTTTGGGGGTTGTGAATATAGGGGCCGCAGCCGATCATGTCGATATCCAGCTCCTTGAACAGCAGGATGTCGTTTGCCACTGATTTATAGGTCTGGCCCGGTATGCCGACCATGATGCCGGAGCCGGTCTGGTAGCCGATTTCCTTGAGATTGCGCAGCGTATCGATGCGGTCGGCAAAACGCAAATCGGGATGAAGATGAGCATACAGCGCGGGGTCGCTGGTTTCATGCTTGAGCAGATAGCGGTCGGCGCCCTCGTTGAACCATGCCTTGAGGGTTTTATACGGGCGCTCGCCCAGCGACAGGGTTATGGCAACATCGCAGGCCTGCTTGATGCCGATGATAATGCGGCATATAACCTTTTCCGTGTACTGCTCATCCTCGCCAGACTGCAGAACAACCGTGCGGTAGCCTTTTTTATAAGCTTTAATGGCGGCAGTGATGATTTCGTTTTCATTCATGCGGAAGCGCGTCAGCCCGGCATTGCCCTGACGCAGGCCGCAGTACAGGCAGTTGCGGCGGCAGTGGTTTGAAAAGTTGATAAGCGCCCGCACATGGATATCCTCGCCAACGCACAGCGCGCGCACATCATCGGCGGTGGTATACAGTTTGGCCAGCGTCGCAAGATCGTCTTCTTTTAAAAACTGCACAATCTCGCTGTGCGAAAGCGGGGCATCAAATAATAAGGATTCGTCGGTAATCATGCAAAAAATTGTTTAATTGGTTCAATTAGTTAAATTGGTTCAATTGGTTGAATTCGTTCAAAGAGTTCTATCTGTTTGATTGTTTATAGTGGTTCGATTTGTTCAATTAGTGGAATTGGTTCTATTGGTTTAGTTGATTTTTTTTTGGTGCGCAGCCATCAAGATACGCGATAAAAGCGTTAATTTTTTTCCAGACAAGCAGGGTTTGGTCTTTCACTTCCTGCATCTCGGAGTCAGTAATATACTGTTGGTCGAGGCTGATATAGCAATGACTGAGTGTTTCTGCAATTGAAGAGCGTGAATAATCGAGAAATTTTAAAAAATCCTTTCTGCTGGAGCGATGAAACCCCTCGGCAATATTTGCCATAACGGATGTGGCGCTTCGCACAACCTGATTTCTCAGTTCAAAATCGTTTTTGAATCCATTTTTTTTGGTCAGTGCATATATGACACCGACAAGTTTTCGCGCTT
Organism: uncultured Thermodesulfobacteriota bacterium; assembly: GCA_964400575.1. Lineage (GTDB taxonomy): Bacteria > Desulfobacterota > WTBG01 > CAIYCZ01 > CAIRTM01 > CAIWCT01. The sequence goes on from CAYNVA010000639.1 coordinate 3,062, forward strand.
CCTGCCAGCACTCCAGTTCCTCAAATCTTTTAATTGTAGCCATAGAAATTTGTTCAATTTGTTCTATTAGTTCAAGAAAAATTGTTTTGTTGGTTCTATTAGTTCAGGAAAAACTGTTTTGTTGGTTCTATTAGTTCAATTTGTTTTATTGGTTTTAACCAATCGAACCAATCCAACCAATCCAACCAATTCAACCAATTCAACCAATTCAACCAATCCAACAACCTTTACAAATAAATATCTCTTTCTCCCGAGGCAATGCGCTCGAGATTTTTTCGGGTTACCTCTTGCAGTTTTTTGGAGGCGATTTCATTTTGCAGCATGCGCTCAATAAGGACAAAGCCTTTTTGCTTCAGCTCGCCGTCGGCAAAATCATGCAGGTATTCGGCACATGTAAACATGGCATTGGGCAGGCAGTGCTGCTTGATGAGGCCCGGCTTGGCCATGTCCATGAAGTCTTTGCCCACCCTGCCCAGGCGGTAGCAGCCCGTGCAGAACGAAGGGATATGCTCATGGGCCACAATATCTTTAATAACCTCCATGAGCGGCCGCGTGTCCCCGAGCGAGAACTGCTCGCCGGTTTCACGGGCGCTTTGGCTGTAGCCGCCCGGAGTGGTTTTTGAGCCTGCGGAAATCTGGGAAACCCCCAGCTCAAAAGCATCGCGCCGCATGGCAGCCGATTCGCGCGTGCTGAGTATGATGCCCGTATAGGGGACCGCGATGCGCAGCACGGCGATAATCCTGCGAAAATCATCATCGGCGATGGGATAGGGCGGATGCGTGCTGATATCAGAGCCTGCAGCAGGCTCAAGGCGCGGCACCGAAATAGTGTGCGGGCCGACGCCGAAGTTTTTTTCAAGGTGCGCTATGTGCTGCAGCAGGGCCAGTGTTTCATAGCGCCAGTCATACAGCCCGAACAGCAATCCGATCCCCAGGTCTTGTAGCCCGCCCTGAAATGCGCGATCCATTGCCTCAAGCCGGTACTCATAATTGGCTTTAAGCCCCCCGGTATGCAGCTTTGCATAGGTTTCGCGGTGATAGGTCTCCTGGAACAGCTGATAGGTGCCGATGCGGTGTTTGCCAAGCTCCCGGAATTCATCGACCGTGAGCGGCGCAATATTGACGTTGACGCGTCGCACCGTGGCCTTGGGCGTTGAGACACTGTAGACGGTTTCAATCGAGCGGAAAACATATTCAAGGCCTTCCTTCGGGTATGCCTCGCCCGCAACTAAAAGCACCCGCTTATGGCCCTGTTTTAAAAGGACTTCGGTTTCGCGTGCGATTTCATCCTGAGAAAGAGCTTTGCGCACAATATCCCTGTTGGAGCGGCGAAAGGCGCAGTACAGGCATTCATTGCCGCAGAGATTTGAAATATAGAGGGGCGCGAAGAGCACGAGCCGGTTGCCGTAGATTTCATTTTTGACAAACCGGGCGGTTTCGAAAAGCTCAAGCATGAGTTCAGGGTTGTTTATCTGCAGCAGGGCAAGCGCTTCGGCGCGATCGATGCCGTGCAGTTCCCGCGCCTTTGCAAAAATATCCCGTATGAACAATGCATCATGTGCAGTGCGTCCGCGCTCAAGCTCCGCAACGATGGTCGCATCGTCGATAATCATACAAAACGTCCCATCTCCTGTTAGTCGCCGAAGCTCACGCCGATTTCCCGGGCGGCCCTGACTGAGTCAAGATCAGGCGTGACCAGTTTGAGCTGTGTGATAGCATCTTCAAGAGGCACCGATGCTATGGTGGGCGTTTTTAGACAGACCATGGAGCCGAATGTGCCTTCGGCAAGCACTCTGACAGCGCCCGCACCCATGCGGGTGGACAGTATGCGGTCAAAGGCGCTCGGGGAGCCGCCACGCTGGATATGCCCGAGCACTGTTTCCCGTGATTCAATGCCGAGCTCGTCGGAAATTTTATCGGCCAGCATTTTGCCGATGCCGCCAAGGCGTATGGCATCGTGGCTCTCTTCAACTATTTTTTTTATGACCATTTCACCGCCTTCGGGCTTAGCGCCTTCGGAGACCACGATGATGCTGTGACGGCGGCCAGTGCTGACCCGTTCTCTGATGACATGGTACACGGTAGCAAGCTTGAAAGGAATTTCAGGGATCAGTATCAGGTCTGCCCCGCTTGCAATACCTGACTGCAGGGCTATCCAGCCGGCATAGCGGCCCATGACCTCCACAACCATGACGCGGTGATGGCTTTCGCCCGTGGTGCGTATTTTATCAATAGCCTGAGTTGCCGTATTGACGGCCGTGTCGAAGCCGAAGGTCACATCGGTTGCGGCAAGGTCATTGTCTATTGTTTTGGGGACACCCACCACCGGTACGCCCATGCGGTGCAGCTTTTCGGCAATGGACAGGGTGCCGTCGCCGCCGATGACGATCAGTGCGTCAATTGCGTAATTGTTCAGGTTTTCAAGCAGCTGCGCGGAACGGTCTTCGGTTATGATCCTGCCATCGACTTTGAACTTGTAGGCAAAGGGGTTTGCGCGGTTTGACGACCCGAGAATTGTGCCTCCCCGGTCCAGGATGTCCTTGACCATATCATAGCGCAGAGGCCGTACTTTGCCCTGCATGAGCAGCCCTTCAAATCCGTCCTCAATGCCCATGACCTCCCAGTCATGCTGCAGTATGGCGCTTTTGACGGCAGCCCTGATGACGGCATTGAGGCCCGGGCAGTCGCCTCCACCGGTGAGTATGCCTATTTTTTTTATGGCTGGTTTCACGGATTTCCCCTTTTTTTTGTTGCCGTTAAGAGCTATAATAACAATACTTACAAGTGCTTTGCCGTGTCAATATATAAAATGCCCTCTTTTTCATTGGCTGAAAAATGTTTTTTCTAAAAAAAAAGGTTTTTTTTCTTGATTAAATAAAAAGGGTTCTGTAGTATTGCCCCAGTTTAGGACCCTTGCGGGAGAAGCATGTAAACAATAATGAAAAACGCTTTATGAAGAGGGAGGAACAGCATGGCAAAAGAAGCGAAAGCACTCACGAAAGCACAGTTGGTCAGCGAAATTTCTGAAAAGCTCGGCATCACCAAAAAGGACGTAAGCAATTTTCTGGACGCGCTCACGGACATCGCCTACAAGGAAACCAAGAAAAAGGGTGAGTTCACGATGCCCGGTTTCGGCAAGCTCGTGAAAGTGGCACGCAAGGCCCGCCTCGGCCGCAATCCCGCAACCGGCGAAACGATCAAGATCAAGGCAAAGACCGTCGTAAAGTTTCGCGTGGCCAAGGCCTGCAAGGATGCCATCATCCCTGCCAAGTAATCCGGCCCACACCTTCTCGTAATCCCCGGCTACCCGCATGCCGGGGATTTTTTTATTGTGTTTTCCCTCGGAATTACCATATACATATGAAACACTACTCAGGTAGTGAGGGTTCAGGAGTCAGGGTTCAGGAGTCAGGAGTCAGGAGTCAGGAGTCAGGTGTCGGAATCCAAACCCTAAACCCTAAACCCTAAACCCTAAACCCTGAGCAGTGACATATATAATAAAGATATAAATGTTTGTAGCAGAAAGAATGCTGGCGGGCAAATGCCTGTTGGCGCGGGCTGATGTGAAGGTCCAGAAAAGGAGTTTCAGCGATGGCAAAAGCAAAAGTAGCGATTCTGCGCACAAAGCCTGAAACGGTAGTCGAGGATTATCGCCGGCTCTGCAGCCTTGCAGGCATAGACAAGGCACTTGACGCCAGTGCGACAACAATTTTAAAAGACAATATTACCTGGCACAATGTGTTTCCCGGCGTCAACACGACACCCTGGCAGCTTGAGGGAACCATACTGGGCATAAAGGATGCAGGGTGCACGGATCTTGTGGCTGTTCATAATCACACCGTAGTTACCATTCCCGAGAAGGGTGAAGAGGATCTCAAGTTCAAGCCCGTGTATGCCAAATACGATATACCCGTGCTGTTCAATTTCCGCGATGAGCATATGAAGTGGATCACCTATAAGCCGAAGTTTAAAACCATAGCGCTCCATAAGATTTTTCCCGAGGGCATTCTCATCCCCGATTATTTCCAGGGCAAAAATATCGTGCATATGCCGACGGTCAAAACCCATTCCTATACGACCTATACCGGGGCTCTGAAAAACGCCTTCGGCGGGCTCCTGAACCGCCACCGCCACTACACCCATACCTGGATTCATGAAACACTTGTTGATCTGCTTGCCATAGGCCGGGAGATACACGCCGGCATGTTTGCCACCATGGACGGCACCACCGCAGGATCAGGCCCCGGCCCGCGCACGGTGCGGCCCCATGATAAAAACGTGATTCTTGCCTCTGCCGATCAGGTGGCCATCGATTCCGTAGCGGCAAAGCTCATGGGCTTTAACTGGCGGGATCTGCCCTGCATCGCTCTTTCCCATGATCATGGCCTGGGCGTCGGCGACCCGGCCGCTATCGAGATTGTGGGTGATGTCGATGCGGCGCGTGAGAACTGGAATTTTGAAGTGGGCGTAAATCTGGCAACCGGCGCAGGCCGCCTGCTCTGGCATGACACGCCGCTCAAGCACCTGCAGCCTCTTTTGTTTCACACGCCCCTGGTAAACCTTTTTATCTTTGCCTCCGAGTTCTATCACGATAAGGTCTGGTACCCGTACAAGGGCATGCCCGTGGTTGAGAAGTGGCAGAGCCAGTCGCCCTGGGGCAAACTGTTTGTGCAGTGTCCGAAATAAAATTGTAAAATAATTGCATGTAATTGTAGAGACAGGTTTCAAACCTGTCTCTACGGCTGAGACACCCTGTTGACTTTACTTTTCAGATACATGCAAAAGCCATAATAAAAAGGATACATCATGCCAGCCCATGTCGTAATAGCACTTATGAGCCGTGACCGGGTCGGCATTATCGCCGCCGTCGCAAAAAGCATATTCTCGCTGGGCGGCACCATCGGCGCCATCAGCCAGACGGTTATGGACGAGTATTTCACCAT
>CAYNVA010000640.1:0-8344 GCA_964400575.1 uncultured Thermodesulfobacteriota bacterium
ATTAATAACCATTGTTCCTCATTTCTATTTTTATCCATAGCAAATCAACCCAGCTTATCCTTTTAATAATTTAGACATTCTCAACAGGGCATGTGTGACAGGAAAAATGATTTGCCATCAAAAAACTTCGCACGTTAAACGTTGAACCTTCTAAACATAAACCTGTTTATGTACACAGCCATCTGTTTTCTTCATAATTAGGGGCAGTTGCGTGTCAAAGTAAATGCCATTTATTGCCTCTTACGGTTGGTAATGTGGAATTTTCTTGGTTTCTATTTTTCCAGCTTTAGAGCCGCTAATGTTGAGTTTTAGGCGGAGGAGTCATAGCACAAGATGTTGTATGTGGATGATCGTGAATGTCCCCCATGGGCATTTTTTTTAAGTTGCATAGTTTGCAAAAACCATTATGCTATATTTAGAAAAAATATATTGAGTTCAGGCTCTTAACACAAAATACACTCTTAAAAAGAGGGCGAGTATGAAGAGGGTATGGCTGGTAATGTTTGTTGCGGTATGTTTCTGTTGTGCGCTGGCTGAAGGCACGAGCCAGGCAGGTGTGGCTAAGGCCGCACTAACGGCTGCCTGTATTGACAAAGACAATGACACCTATGGCGAAAACTGCACGCTCGGGCCGGACTGCAACGACAACAACTCCTCAATTTACGGTCCCGTTACCTATTACAGGGACCTTGACCGTGATGGTTACGGCGATGCCGCCAATGCAACCGCTGCCTGTTCTGCCCCTGAGGGTTATGTGACCGACAATACCGACTGCAACGACGACGATATATACATAAACCCCGGTATTGAAGAAATTTGCGATGACTACATCGACAACGACTGCGACAATCAGACCGATTTTGCCGATCCGGACTGCGCTGACATCTGTATTGACCATGATAACGACGGATATTATGTGGGCGGCGACAACTGTACGCCCCGTGATTGCGACGATACGGATGAGTTCTGGCAAGGAGAATGCGTGGACTGCTCGATGAACGTCATTCCCAAGAAGATCTCCAAATTGAGAGCACTCTTGCAGCCGATAGAGCCGTTTGTGATCTATTCCGATGTTGAATTTGCTCAACCTATCACTATCGACTGGGAGACGGAAGCCATCAACGACATCATCAGGGTGAAAATCGGCAAGGGATTTATCATCGGTTTTCTGCTGGTGCGTCCGTTCAAGCTTGAAGCAGGAGAGTTTACTGTGGTTGTTCCCATGAAGTTTAGAGCCTCAGATACTATTCCCTGTTTTGGAACGATCACGGTCAAGTAGACTCGTTTCTGACCGGATGCGGACTTGGATTGCATAAGAGTCTATACAGAAATCAGGCAACGATTGCCCATAGCCCAGCATTGTAGGCTGCGGAGCACAGAGTGCTTGAAGTTATTGCACCGATGAGGGGATTAAAGTTGAAACTGAGGTATAAAGAAGGCCCAACTGCTAGATATAGTGGTTGGGCCTTCTTTGTAAAAATTCCACATTACGTGATATAAGCTGGATTAGTAGTTAGCGTAAATCTATTACATATTTGCTCGGGTAATATTGATTATCTGGTAAAGTCAAAATCATCTTACGAAACTGTTAGTTCAAATCCAAATTTCTACAGTTCGGTGTTCTGCGTGTCCCTGTGGTGAAACGCTTCAGGCGGCCTGGACGCTGCGCTGGGTTTTGGTGAGGTAATATTCGTAGCTGCCTTCATAGATGATCATTTCGCCGTGGTCGATCTCAAAGACGCGGCCGACAAGCGAGCGCAGAAAATACCGGTCGTGGCTCACCAGCACCACCGTGCCGGTGAATTTGGCAAGCGCCTGCAGCAGTATCTGGCGCGACTGAAAATCAAGATGGTTGGTGGGCTCGTCAAGTATCAGAAGGTTTAAGGGCCGGGCAAGCAGCGTTGCCAGCAGCACCCTGCTCTTCTCGCCGCCGGACAGCAGCTTTATCCGCTTCTCAACGGCATCGCCCTGAAAAAGAAACGCGGCGCAGAGATTTCTGACCACGCCGATATTTGCCATGGGGATGGCATCCTGCACGGTCTCATACACGGTCTTGTCAGGGTCGAGCAGGTCCATGGCGTGCTGACTGAAATAGCCCGCCATGATGTTTGCGCCGATGGTGAGGCTGCCTGTTGTCGGCTCGGTCTGGCCTGCCAGCACTTTTAGAAATGTCGACTTGCCAGCGCCGTTCACGCCCACAACTGCAATCTTGTCCTGCCGCCTGATAACGCCTGAAACACCGCCAAAAACTGATTTTTCAGAACCGTCATCCATGGGCCACACTTTCCCGAGGTTTGTAATACGGGCCACATCATCGCCGGAGCGCGGAGGCTCTGCAAACTCGAATGATACGACCCGCTGCTCGGGCGGCAGCTCGATGCGCTCAATTTTATCTATTTTCTTCACCCGCGACTGCACCTGGGAGGCATGGGAGGCCCGGGCGGCAAAGCGGGCGATAAAGTCCTCTTCCTTGGCAAGCATCTCCTGCTGGCGGCGATAACTGGCAAGCAGCTGCTCACGGCGTATCTCGCGCTCGCGCAAATAAAAGTCGTAATTGCCCGAATAGGTGGTGAGTGTCTGGTTGGCAACCTCGATGATGCGCGAAACAATACGGTTCATAAAGTCATGATCATGGCAGGTCATGAGCAGCGCGCCCTTAAACTGAGTGACAATCCAGTCTTCGAGCCAGATGATCGACTCAATGTCGAGATGGTTGGTCGGCTCATCCAGCAACAGCACATCGGGGTTGATGGTAAGTATTTTGGCAAGCTCTATGCGCATTTTCCACCCGCCGCTGAATGATTCAACGGGCAGGTCGTAATCACCGGGGCCGATGCCAAGGCCGGTGAGCACGGCCTGCGCCCGAGATTCAAGGTCATAGCCGCCGCTGTGCTCGAACTGCTCAACGGCATTGCCGTAGCGCTCAAGAAGATCAGCCATCTCGTCATCAGCCATGGGCAGGCCCATGGCATGCTCCATCTGCCGTATCTCTTCTCCAAGGCTCATCACATCACCCACAGCCGCCATGACCTCGCCAAGGGCCGAATTGCCTGCCATATCGCCCACATCCTGCGAGAAATAGCCTATTTTTGTGCGCTTCGGGATTGATATATCGCCCGCGTCAGCCTCTTCCTGACCGGTAATGAGGCGGAAGATGGTGGTCTTTCCAGCGCCGTTGGGCCCTACCAGGCCCGTGCGCGTGCCGGGAAGTATCTGAAGGCTCGCGTTCTTAAATAAAATCTGCGAGCCGTGCTGCTTGCTTATATTGGTAATATGAATCATTATAGCTGCTCCGGTAAAACGTATATACTACCACGCGAGGCAAAGCCGGGCAAGGGTTTTGGCAAAGGCTTACGGCACGAAACCCACGGATAGGGAAAGTCTTCGATACGAAGTGCAGGAGTTGCCCTGACGACAATCCGTTTTGTCAAAACCGATTTTCTGATATATATGTATGCGCCATAAACAGATTGTATGGAGTACCGGCATGATCCACAAAAACGTAGTAACCGATTTTTCATCAAAGGCCTGCGATCCGCAGATCGACCCCACAGCCTATGTGCACCCTCTTGCCGCCGTGATCGGCAATGTTATTCTGGGCAGGCGCGTCATGGTATCGCCCTTTGCCTCGGTGCGCGGCGATGAAGGCCAACCTCTGTACGTGGGCGATGATTCCAATGTGCAGGACGGCGTCATCATCCATGCCATTGAGACCGAGCATGCCGGCCATGCCATTGAAAAAAACCTTGTTGATGTGGAGGGCAAAAAATATGCTGTGCATGTGGGCAAAAAAGTCTCTCTGTCCCACCAGGCACAGATTCATGGTCCGGCATCTGTTGGAAACGAGAGCTTCATCGGCATGCAGTCGCTGATGTTCAAGGCTCGAGTCGGCAGCGGCTGCGTGGTGGAGCCGGGCTGCATACTGCTGGGTGTTACCGTGCCCGACGGGTGCTATGTTCCGGCAGGCACGGTGCTGAAAAACCAGGCCGATGCCGACAAACTGCCAAAAATCACCGCTGACTATGCGTTCAAGGATTTAAATAAAGGCGTCGTGCATGTCAATGTCAACCTTGCCGACGGATACAATAAGGCTTGCACCGGGGACTAACCCCCTACCGCTGAAAACTTTCCTGTTATGCAGTGAATCGGGCACAACCGGAATGAACTGCATGCAAACGCAATAATGTGTCAAACCTGTTTAAAAAAACTCTCCCACGTCCTCTTCACCGCGAAAACCGGAAATGTATAAATTGTGAACACGATTATCTGGCAATTCGTTCAATAATCATACATAAACCCCAAATTAGCTGTAGCTTGTATTCTTTTCTTCTCTGCCTCCGGGACTGACCGCAACAGAAATAAACTACTAACTAGCTTAAAAAACTTCACTATATAATGAACACACCCGCATTCAGGATAAACCGGTAACGCTTACACCACACTTCCCATATTGCAGGTATCAGACAATCAAGCACAACAAAAAAAGCTTGTAGAAATTTTGTTCACAAAGAGAACATGGCTATGTATACTTTTTTAACGAATTATCATTTTTCCTCTTGACAGTGTTTAATTATTGAAATATAGAGAAGGTAGTTTGTTAATTTTCTTTACCTATTAACTCAACAAGGAGAAAAAAAATGGGACACGGACCAGCAACACAATGGGGAGAGGACAAGGCTTCCGACTATAAAGCAAGGCTTGGGGTATATCTATTTATATTCTATGTCCTGGTTTATGGCGGCTTTATCGTCATCAATGTCATGAGCCCCAAAACCATGGGCATTATCGTAATGGCAGGGCTGAATCTTGCCTGCGTCTACGGTTTCGGCCTGATTCTCTTAGCCATCATCATGGGCCTCATCTACAACTACATGTGTACCCAAAAAGAATATGAATTGAACAAATAACTAAAAGGGGAGATAGACAAATGACCTACATTGCATCACCACTGGCTATCGGTATATTCATAGCTTTCGTGCTCGGCGTGCTCGGGCTTTCATCCTACTTTGCAAAAAAAACACAGTCCTCCAAGGGTTATTACGCTGCCGGCGGCAATATTCACTGGGCCGTTAACGGCATAGCCTTTGCCGGCGACTATCTTTCAGCCGCATCGTTTCTCGGAATCTGCGGCATGATCGCGTTTGACGGATATGACGGCTTTCTGTATTCAATCGGCTATCTTGCGGGCTGGGTCGTGGCCCTGTTTGTTGTTGCCGAGCCGCTCAAGCGCTTCGGCAAATATACCTTCACCGATGCGCTCAACTACAAATTCGGATCCAAGGGAATTATGCTCACCGCTGCCATCAGCACGCTGGTTGTTTCCGTGTGCTACCTGATTCCACAGATGGTCGGAGCAGGCGACCTGGTAACCCCGCTGCTGGGGCTTCCCCACTACATGGGGGTTATCCTTGTCGGTGCCATTGTTATTTTCATCGTGGCCACCGCGGGCATGACATCAACCACGTATGTGCAGTTCATAAAAGGCGGTTTGCTGATTGTATTTTCAACCATCCTCACCATCAGTATTTTTGTGAACGGCATTAATAACCCCCCGGATGCAAGCTATCACCAGTTCAAAACCATGAATGTCACCGTGGCAAATGACTCTGTTACCGCGGTAGCGGACCCGGCATATACCGTCGCAGGAACTTTCAAGGACGGCACAAATCTATTTGCAAAACTCACCCAAAACAGCATTACCAGCTGGTGGAGCGTGAGCGCCAAAGACGGCGGATCGGTTCTCAAGGAAGCCCTTTCACTGACAAAGACCGCCGACGGTAAAATTCTGTATAACGGCGAGCCCAAGGAAGCCAAGAAATTCTTCCAGGTCGGCAATGCCAGCAAAATTATCGTCGACGGCAAAGAGGTCCAGAAAACCGGCGCTCTCGGGCCCTTTGAATTTTTGGCAACCGTAGAGCGGTCCGAAGTGGTGCGCTTTGCCAAAGCATCTGTCAAAGACGGCGGCGACAAGGTCACCATCTGGCGGCAGAACCCCACAGCGGGCTCCGACATCATGCGGCCGGGATTGAAGTTCAAGGTCGATAAGGGCGCAGATTTCATGTCGCGCCTCAATTTTATTTCGCTCATGATCGCCCTGTTCTTCGGCACCTCGGCTCTGCCCCATATTCTCATCCGCTACTACACAGTCTCGAGCCCCAAGAATGCCCGCAAGTCAACCATCGTGGCCATCGGCTCCATCGGCTTCTTTTATATACTCACCCTGTTCATGGGCCTGGGAGCCATGATGTCGGGTGTTCTTGACATGGAAAGCAGCAACATGTCTGCGCCGCTGCTGGCGAAATATTTCGGCATTACCATCTTTTCATGCATTTGCGCTATCGCTTTTGCCACAGTGCTTGGAACGGTTTCAGGCCTCATCGTTGCCGCCTCCGGCGCGGTGGCCCATGATCTGATGACGGGATTTCTTGGCATAGAGATGACGGACAAGGGGCAGGTGAAGGCAGGCAAAATCGCCGCTGTTGTCGTTGGCGTCATCGCCATTATACTGGGCATACTGTGCAAGGGCATGAACGTTTCATTTCTGGTTGGCCTTGCATTTGCGGTTGCCGCCTCGGCAAACCTGCCGGCCATCACGATGCTGCTGTTCTGGAAAAAAACAACCTCCAAGGGCATTGCGGCATCCATTGTCGTCGGCATGGTCACTGCGCTGGGGATCATTCTGCTGTCGCCCAGCACCTATGTTGATCTGTACGGCCTGCCCAAAGCCTCAGCGCCGATACCGCTTGACAACCCGGGCATCATTTCAATACCCCTGGGCTATATAACGCTTATTGTCGTATCGCTGTTTACGCAGAAAAAAGCCGCCGCCTGAACGGACAGGAAGGTTGCGCCGTGATGCATACTGTGACGGGAGAGAACAGCACCAGGGGTGTTCTCCCCCGTTTTTTTACCAGCCAGCCGCGTCAGCCGGGGCCGAATTGTTTGCCTGTGCTTCTTGACAGCAGTGCAGTGCCCCGTGTATTCTGTCATGCACACGGCAGCGCCGGTATGGATACAGCAGACGATTAGAGGCTAAGCGATGTTTGCCCCACACATATCAACCCAATGGAAGTCCTTTGCGATACGGTTCGTTTTCCCGACGGCTGTCACCATAGCGCTGTTTGTCATCGCCTTCTTTTCCATTATTATCCCCGCCATTGAAAAAAGCAGCATGGACCGGAAACGGGAAATGATCCGCGAGCTGACCAACTCGGCCTGGAACATTCTGGCCAAGCTCGAGTACGATGAGCAGAAGGGCCTGCTCACGCGGCCACAGGCTCAGAGCCAGGCCATCGAGCAGATCAAGAACCTGCACTACGGCCAGGAGATGAAGGACTATTTCTGGATAAACGATATGCACCCGCGCATGGTTATCCACCCGTACCGGACCGATCTCAATGGCAAAGACCTTTCCGACTACACCGACCCTGAGGGCAAGCGGGTTTTTGTCGATTTTGTCGACCTGGTTAAACGCCAAGGGGCTGGATATATGCAGTACATGTGGCAGTGGAAAGATAAAGAGGACCGCATCCTGCCCAAACTGTCCTATGTCAAAGGGTTCCAGCCCTGGGGCTGGATCATCGGAACCGGCATTTACATCGACGACGTCCAGGCCGAAATCAGAGAACTAACACGCAACCTCTTTGAGGTTTCCCTTTTCATCCTGCTGATAATCGCGCTGCTGCTGGCGAGCATTATCAGGCAAAGCTACACCACCCTCAAGCAGCAGCAGCTGGCAGAGCAGGCCCTGCGCGATTCTGAAGAAAAATACCGCACCCTTGTTGAGTCGGCAGGCGAGGGCATGCTCATGGCCCTTGAAGGAACCTACATGCATGCCAATCAAACAATAGCGGCCATGCTGGAATACGATAAAAGCGAGTTTGAGGGCATGCCGGTACGTACTTTACTGGCGGAATCAAACGACCAGCAGAGCAGCCGGCTCCTGGATGAGCTGCTTGCCGGCAAATCGGTTCCTGCAACGTTTGAAGCACGGCTCAAAACAAAATCAGGCGGAACCAGAGATGTTATTCTGTCGGCATCCCCGATAGAGGTCGGCGGAAAAACCGGTTTCATGGCCGTGGTAACCGATATTACCAATCGCAAGCAGGCAGAGGATGCCCTGGGCCGCAGCGAAGAGAAATTCAGAACACTTGCCAACAATCTCAATGTTGGTATTTTTCGAAGGACCATCGGCCCGAACCCGAAATTTATCGAAGCAAATCCCGCACTGGTGAAACTGCTGGGATGCTCAAGCAAAGAAGAGCTTCTCATCACCCCGATCATAAGCCTGTACTGCAGCCCCGAAGATCGCAAAACACTTGAGCCGAAAGTATCTGAAGAAGAA
>CAYNVA010000641.1:0-3263 GCA_964400575.1 uncultured Thermodesulfobacteriota bacterium
GTGAGCTTTTGGTGAGGGCAGCCCGTGCGGTTCGAGCGATTGGCATGATATCATTGACGGTTTCTCTTGCGAGAATAGAGCACGGGCAAACGAAACAAAAGCTCACCATAGGTGCCCGTGGTTACAATAAAAAGAAAAATGCTCTAAACTCCCAATATGCCCGGCAAATAACTAGTATCGAAAAGTTTAGAATAAACAGAGCGCTGCATGATCGAACTACTCACCATCGGCGATGAGCTGCTGTCGGGCCGCACCGCAGATACCAACGCAGGCTTTATCGCGCGGGCGCTGGCTGAAGCCGGGTTGTCTGTCAAACGCTTCAGCACTGTGGGCGATCGCCCTGAAGACATCCAGCGCGCCCTCACCAATCTTTTGCCCGACACGCGTTTTTTCATTGCAACGGGCGGCCTCGGGCCAACCGATGATGACCGCACGGCGCAGGCCGCTGCGCTCACATTCGGCTGCGAACTTACCATGCATGAGGCAGCCATCAGAAATATGGAAGCCCGCTACCGTGAATTTGGCCGCACCATGCCCGATGCGGCAAAAAAGCAGGCAGTGCTGCCCGAAGGCTGTCAGGCAATTGAAAATCCCGTGGGTACGGCATGCGGTTTTTTAATAAGGGGCAGCGGGTGTCAGTTTATGTTTCTGCCCGGCGTACCGGAAGAAGTGCATGCTATGGTCACAGATTTCATCATCGACCATATCCGGGGCGAGTGCGGCATGCGGCAGGTTATTCTGAGCGCGACACTTAAAACCTTCGGCCTCTGGGAATCAAGAATTCAGGAGCTGCTTAGCGGCCATCTGCCCGACCTGCCCTCGGTGGCCCTGGGCTTTTACCCCGCATTTCCGGAGGTGAGCCTGAAGATTACCGGTACCGGCACAGATGAAGCACAGGTGAAAAAAGAGATGCGGCTGTTTCAAGATGCCATTCAGAAGCGTATCGGCGAGTATATTTATTCTGAGGATAATGAACTAATGGAGGAAGTGGTCGGCCGACTGCTCACCGCGCAGGCGGCAACGATTGCTGTGGCAGAATCCTGTACCGGCGGGCTCATAACCCACCGGCTGACCAATGTGCCCGGCAGCTCGGCCTATGTGGAGCGCTCGTTTGTGGTGTACAGCAACCTGGCAAAGCAGGAGCTGCTGGGCGTGCCGGAAGCGGTACTTGCCCGGCATGGCGCTGTCAGCCAGCCCGTGGCACGGCTCATGGCTGAGGGCGCCCGCCTGGCTGCAGGCGCCACCTATGGCCTTGCCGTGACCGGCATTGCCGGCCCTGCCGGCGGCACGCAGGAAAAACCCGTCGGCACGGTATTTATAGGTATTGCAGCGCCGGAGCAGACAGTCGTTAAAAAGCAGTTCTTTCCCGGCACACGCGAGAAGGTGAAAATAATGGCCTCTCAGATGGCGCTTAATCTGCTGCGGCTGGTTATGATGGGTCAAGGTATGCAATGAATCTTTGAAAAGTCCATGGTAAAGTGATTGCAGCAAAAAAAAATTCTTTATCTGTTGCCAATTAGCATGGTATACTATTTACAGTTTTTCCAAATACAGGCTTTAAACCCTCATTTCTGAAAAGAAAGGATCGGTGCTATGAGAAATTTTGCCTACGTGTGTCTGTTTCTGTGCCTCAGCCTTGCGGCAGGCCGTACTCATATCGTTTGCGCTGCCCCTGCGGACGCACACGACTCGATGTATGATCCTTTTGAAAAGACCGGCGGGAATGCCGGTGCAGCTGAGCAGCAGGTCGCCGACCCGCTTGAAAAATTCAACCGGGGCATGTTCATTTTTAATGACAAGCTGTATTTCTGGGTATTAAAGCCCACCGCTCAGGGCTACGGCTATGTCGTGCCGGAGCCTGCACGTATGTGCGCGAAAAGATTTTTCTTAAACCTGATCACGCCGGTGCGCATGGCCAATTGCCTTCTGCAGGGAAAATTCAAGGGTGCGGGCGTGGAGCTGACACGCTTTGTCGTGAATTCGACAGCGGGTGTTGGCGGGCTGTTTGATCCGTCGCATTACTGCTGGGGCCTGACCCGTCAGGATGAAGATACCGGCAGAACACTCGGGCGATATGGCGTCGGGCACGGCATCTATATTATCTGGCCGTTTTTCGGGCCGTCAAGCGCGCGCGATACCGTGGGCATGGTCGGAGATTCTTTCCTTGATCCGCTGTCCTATTTCAATCTGCACCTCTGGGAGCGGGCGGGAATCGAGGCCTATCAGAAAGTCAATAATGTGTCGCTTAAAATTGATGAATATGATGAATTCAAGAAAAGCGCTGTTGACCCGTATGTCTCGCTGAGAAACGCCTATCTTCAAAACAGGCAGTACGGCCTGAAGCAGTAAAAGCGCGCCGGAGCCATTTTACTGCTTTGCCCGGGCTGCAGCAGGGGCCTTTTCAATGATATCACCTTCGCCCTGCTTGGATTTCAGCTTTTGGATAAGCTTTTCATAGGAGCCGTTTGCCAGCAGCTCACTGAACTGCGTGCGGTAATTGGCGACAATGCCGACCCCTTCAAGGGTCATGTCATACACCACCCATTTTCCTCCTTTGTTTATGAGTTTATAGCTGAGCGGAATTTCATCTTCCTTCAGGGCTACCTTTGAGTCAACCAGGGCGTATTGTTCCTCAATTGTTTCCTTGGTATAAACAATATTGTTTGCTGAAAAGCTTTTTTCCTCTTTGAGAAACAGATCGACTTTTGAGATATATGTCCGCTCAAGAAAATCGCTGAAAATTGCCACAAACTCTTTTTGCTGCGGCGGTGTGAAATCCCTCCAGTGTACCCCCAGAGCCCTTCTGGACATCTCTTCCCAGTCAAATTTTCCGGCGATTTCCGTATTGATAAGCTTCTGGCGCGCCTCTTTTTTGTCGGGGGCCCCGTAGGCCGGATTTTGCATGATCCCAAGGACTTTATCAACCGCAGTTTTCAGGTCATCGGTAATGATGCCGGCACTGCCTGCAGACGGGCAGAGAAGTGCCAGGGAAAAGAGCGCCACTACAAAGAAAACAGATTTTTGCGACAATGTATTCATTCCTTCCTCCATGTGGCTTTTTATGAAACCATAGTATGCATGATCCGGATCGTCTTTTCAAGATCACTTTCTTTTAGGAATAAACTTGTTGAAAGAGTTATCGAACGGGCTGCAAAGGAGCGGGCATTTTCACAGTTTTTGTCAGGAATAAAAGCGCGCAGGTATTCGTAGTCGGCAAGAGCCAGGGCATAGATCTGTGAAACGCCAAGCCCTGAGCCGGCAAA
>CAYNVA010000642.1:0-2804 GCA_964400575.1 uncultured Thermodesulfobacteriota bacterium
TATGTACAAAGAGATGGTTGAAAATGGCGTATCAAAAGAGACCGCCAGAATGATTTTGCCAATGGCTACTACAACAAGACTGTACATGAAAGGATCGGTCAGAAGCTGGATCCATTATTTGCAGATCAGAACAGGGCCAGACACACAGAAGGAACACCGCGAGATAGCGCAAGCAATACAGCTTATTTTCAATAAGTATTTCCCGAAAACCGCCGAGGCGCTAAATATGGATGGAAATGATTAGTCCTGAACAAGAAGAAAGAAAAAAGGTACTACAAAAGGGCATTGCAATGATTCGCTACAAAAGTATGAGCATTGATGAGATGCTAAAAGCGCTGAAGGAAAAAGGACACACCAGCGTACACGGCCATGAATTGACCAGGGGAATAGTTTACGCCAATCTTCGAATAGTGAAACAGAAAACAAAAAGCAAAAAAAATGATTAAGAATATTAAAACTAAGGTCAACCTATCAGAGTTCAGGATCAGATGCAGCGCACTTGGGCAAGTAATGACTGAGCCGAAAACCAAGAAAGCCAAAGACGATGGCGAGTTGAGCCAAACGGCAAAATCATTCTGCCAGTCTTGGTTAAAAGAACAACTATACCAGCGAAGGCAAACTTTTGCAAGCAAGTACACTGAAAAGGGACTGACCGTTGAAGATGATGCTATTGCATACGCAGGCTCGCAGCTTAGATGGGGAGAAGTAAGGAAAAACACCATCCGATTAAGAAACGAATGGATTGAGGGCGAGTGCGATGTTCTTACGGATACCCACGTTCACGACATCAAATCTTCGTGGAGCGAGGAAACCTTTCCGCTTTTTGAAACCAAGATCCCAACAGCCGGATACGAGTGGCAAGTCCAAGGATACATGTGGCTTTACGAGGTCGAACAAGCATCTGTCACATATTGCCTCATGGATATGCCCATCGAAATGATAGATAGGGAAGTGCGATTTAAGCTGGGAGAATATTATTCCAGAAAAGAATACGCCGACTTTATTACCCGATTCCAGTACAGTCATCTGGGGCCTGAACTTCGCATCAAGCAGTTTGAATTTGTCGCTGATCCAGATTTACGCGATCAGATAAAGCAGACGCATAAAAAATGCCTGAAGTACATGAACTGGATTTTATATCATAACTTATTGATAAGCCCAATCGAAGCGGTTGCTAATGACCTGAAATTACCTTTTTGAATAAACACCTAAACCAAACTACAAAATGAAAGGAATAATCTCTTTAAATGATAAAGCGTTAAGCACGGTTAAGCCTTCGTTTTACAAAGTATTAGACCTATTTGGGAATGAGGAAACTGTAATAATACAAAAGAGCAAAAATAAACCTGATTTATTTATTGATTACGATGCTTTTTTAGATAAATTTGAACATAAAAAAACAACCGACGACTGCTACACACCAATAGAAGCAATGGACTTGGTTGTAAGCTATGTCAATGGAAAATATGCCTTAAATGATAAAAAGATCATACGCCCTTTTTATCCTGGTGGTGATTTTCAAAGTATTGATTATTCTGAAGATATGGTTGTAATTGACAACCCGCCATTTTCAATAATCACAAATGTTTGCAGATACTATCTTGAGAAGGGTGTGAAGTTTTTTTTATTTTGCCCACACTTAACAGCTTTTAGTTCTGATATTGATTGCACTCACATAATTGCTTCAGCAGATATTACATACGAAAATGGGGCAACTATTAAAACGGCTTTTGTTTCCAATATGTTTGGAGATTTAAAGATTATAGGCGATTCAGAATTGCACCGAAAATTTAAAGAAATACAAGAAAGGAATAAAGCAAACCTTCCAAAATACGAATATCCAGACCATATTATTACAGTAAGTAAAGTGGCTTACTGTGTTGAGAAAGGAATAAGCATGACATTTGATAAAAAGGATTTGAAGCATTGCAGAGGAATGGACGCACAAAAAAAGCACGGGAAGGCTTTGTTTGGCTCTGGGTTTATTGCTTCTGATAAAGCAGCGGCAGCGGCAGCGGCAGCGGCAGCAGCGGCAGCGGCAGCAGCGGCAGCGGCAGCGGCAAACAAAAAAGACAATGTGATAGTATGGGAATTATCGCAAAAAGAAAGGGTAATTATCGATTCTTTAAATAAATAACCACCTAAGCAAATAACAAAATGAAAACACTATTACTATTGCTCCTGCTGATCACATCAACCGCATCAGCCCAACAGTGCTGCCAATCCTACCCTGAAGCCACAACCGATGCCAATGGGCTTACCTATGTCACAATCAATGGCGGAGAGTACGCTGGTTTCCAAGCCGATGAAAGTGACGAATTGGTTTGGACAAGATCATTCAAAGTGTGGTTGTGGAATCCTGGTGTTTATCAGTTTTGCGCTACCTATGAAAACAACGGATCGGTATGCAAAACCTGTATTTTCTACGAATGGGACACCATCAATTCACGGCAGGCTGACTGTATTAACCCTGAATGGATAGACACAACAGTTACATACACCTTCGGGGATAATACAGTTTGTGGATGCGATGGAATTGAATACAAAAACGAATGGTCGGCAAGGCTTCACGGGGTTACGCGGTACGCAGATGGGCCTTGCTGCTTCGCGGATTCAACAACATTAACGGAAAACATTAATCCGATTATTATTAAAGGCGTAAAGGTGTACCCAAACCCCGCGACCGATCAGATAACCGTAAGCGCTAACCAGTTGGAACTGATCACGATATACGACACAGCAGGAAGGCTACTGCAACGTATTGAGTGCTACGAAAATAAATCTGTTATTGACATCAACTTAAT
>CAYNVA010000643.1:0-3838 GCA_964400575.1 uncultured Thermodesulfobacteriota bacterium
CCTTGATTTTGTGCATCTTGCCAAAGAGCGCTTCGACCTGATCATACCCAAGCAGAGTATCGCCACAGGGCCCATTGACGCCCTGCTGCAGATCGTGCGGTCGGAGGCCTTCAAAATGAAGGTCGATAAAATGGGCGGGTATGACACGTCGGCCACCGGACAGCTCATAGCCGCTACATGAGGACGCTTTTCCCTTCAATAGATGCTCTGCTGCTCATTCCAAAACTGAAGGGGTGCACTTTGAAATTGAATTCTCATCAGCGGCTTTTGCAGCCGGAGCCACCGCAAGCACCGGCAGCAAACACAGAAGCGGGGCCGGGGATGTGCATTTCGCCATAGCTACTTTTTCAGCCTGAAATGAATCGGCAGAATCGCCTGTGAGGCAATCGACCGTTTATTGCTTTTTGCCGGAACAAAAAATGACTTTTTTACGGAAGCAACGGCCGCATCGATAAAGACTGAATCGGTAGCCTCCACCACCTCAACATCCTGCAGTATGCCGAGCTCATCGATGCTCAGCCGCAACACAACCGTGCCTTCCAGCCCCCGCTTTTTTGCTGCAAAAGGATATTCGGGCGCTATGCGCTCCTCGAATTTCGGCCCTTCGGAGGAGCCGAATATGGTTAGAAGAGGAATGGCCCTGCCGCTGGAATTTTTTAAATAGGCACCAGCCGGCTGCCGGTTCGGCTGCGCATCGGGGGCCGGGGTGTCGGGCGCGCACCGGGCCGGGGCTGCAGATGCTGCCATGAACAGCAGCAGCGCTGAAAAAATTTTTATATGCTGCCGAAGGTTTTTCATTTTAGCCTTTTACTGCATCAAGGAAGCGGCCTGTTTAATAACCACCTTAATGCCGCCCATGAAATACGGGATGGCATTGCCGGAGCCATCATACAGCTCAAAATCCGGGACGAAATACAGAGTCGTATTCTGTGCTCCGGCGGGGATTTTCAGTGCAGCCGAGGCGATCGTAAAATTGTCGCTCGAAACCCCGGCGGAAAACTCCTCATTATACCAGATGATGCCCGAGCCGTTGTCAAAGCTGTTGAGCATCACCGTGCCGCCGAGGTTCCCGGGCTCAATCTGTACGCCGTCGGACAGGGGGTCGGCATCTTGCACCGATACCCGAATCGCGGGTTCATCTTTATACACCGGCAGGCTGAATGATGCGCTGCCGAGATCTGAAATATTTTTTAAATACATAGAAACCCTGAATTGCCCACCGGGAGCAACTTCAGCCGTATTTGCTTCGACAGCGATCCGTGATCTGATATCGGGCATGCCCGTTTTTAAAATTTCAAAAGCGTCAAGGCTGTTACCATCAGGGTCATAGACCGTTATGTTCATCGAGTTGCTGTCGACCTGGCAGTCTGTGAAATTATAGGACTTATACAGGCGCAGCGTCGCTCCCTCAAGCGGTAAAGCTACCTCGTACAGTTTTCCGCCTCCACCGGCTGAAATGACATAATGAATATTGTTAACCAGGTGGTGCTGATACCCGTGCAGATGGCCGCTCAAAACAAGTTTCACTCCGTACTGTTCATAGATCGGAGCCAGTATGGTCTGCATAGCCGTAGGCAGGGGGACATCTCCCGAATCTGAAAAATATACCGGCATATGCTGGCACACGACTATATACCCGGCATCCTGATGGCTCTGCAGATCGCTTTTGAGCCATGTTATATTTTCATCATCAGCCGCTATGCCGTTATTGAAATCAAGCACCACAAAATGCACCCTGCCCCAGTCAAAGGAATAATTTCTCCCCGTGTCGCGGAGGCTTTTAAAATAGCGCTCGTAGTAGGGTGACCCCTCGTCATGGTTGCCCATGACCGGGTAGACGGGCAGATGCAGCAGAAGCCCTGACAGTGGGCCCCACCACTCCTCCTCCCAGGCCTGCGCGTCGTTGCCGCTGCCGACCAGATCGCCCAGATGCAGAAAAAATGATGCGGACGGATTTGTTGCCGGCATTCTGGCTGCAACCTGCGCTGATACATCAAAACCCGTTTGCGTATCGCCTACCACGAGAAAGCTGAACGGCCCGTCATCAGCGGGAGCGGTCACTACGCGGCCGTCATCCGAAGCTCCGTTCACACGGTAGATATACTGCGTTGCCGCAGAAAGCCCGGTCAGTTCAACCTCAACATGCCTGGGTTCTTTTGCCCATGACTTTTCCTCCCAGGCGATGATTGCACTGGCGTCTGTCACCTTCAGGCAGTACGGGCCATAGACGATTTCGCGCGGCCTGCCTGAAAAAGGTTTAAAATCAGCGGCATTAACCGCAATCTGCACCTGCTGCTTGTCAGCTTGACATCCAATGCAGATAAAAAAAGTCAAAAAAAAGAATGCGGCGGTAAACAGTGCACTTGTTTGGAGCCTGGAAGCGGCTGAAGTTTTTTTACACATAGAATACATTCAATCTCTCCGGGTTCAAACTTTAGATGCAGTCATCATAATAAAAGACAAAAAACCGTGATCCGCGCCGATCTTCTCCCTGTACAGGTCGCTGAGCACCCGCGCATCGCGGCGTATGCGCCTGAGGCTGCTCTCCACGAAACCCCTGTCTAAACCGAAAGAGAAGGCCCAAGGCCAAAGCATCGGGCCTTCTCTTTTCAGCCTTTTCCAGCAATCGCAGCCCGCTTCCGATCAGAAACGAGGCGCTACTTTACCTCGATCGTTCCTGCGCAGATTTTATCGGCACCAAAAGTGACGGTCACATCAAACTCTCCTGCTACAAGCTTGAACGGACGCACCAGCAGAAAACCGAAGATAATTCTCTTGCCGATTTTCGCCCTGATGATGTCATTGATGGCATCCGTACCCCAGTCAATATCGATCGGCCTGGCGAATTCAACACCGCTGTCCCTGGCGGCACTGATCACAAACGGATGTATCGGGTTGATGATAGCAATCAGTTTGAAAATCTTCTTCGGAACAACCTTAACTACGCATTCGGGGGTGCAGTTATCGGTCAGGGTAGCATCAGTATCGTCGCAGTCCAGCGGCGTACAACCTACGCCTACCTTGAAGCCGTCGCCATCTGCATCTGTACAGTTATCTACAACAGTGCAGTTGTCAACCGTAGTATTGTCGCAGTCGTTGTCGATGCCGTCACCACACACTTCAGTTTCGCCCGGATTTACATCAGAAGCATTGTCGTCGCAGTCAAAGCCGGTGCTGTTATCGACATAACCCTCAGGGGCTTTACAGGCAAACGTAGAATTATCAGCATTGCCATACGTGTCGTTATCGGCATCCAGATAATAAGTCTTAACTGTCAACCCATTATCAATAACACCGTCGCAGTCGTCATCAATGCCATTGCAAACTTCGGCGGTTGTGCTTCCCGGTGTGCAGCTATCCACCACGCCGCCCGATACGCATGAGGTACTGCCCGTGGCTGCGCATGCCCCAACGCCGCACGCCGTCGCCTCGCTCACGTAACCTTCATCGGTTTCGTTGTCGCAGTCGTCATTGAAGCCGTTGCAAACTTCGGCGGTCGGTGTGCCAGCCGTGCAGTTGTCAGTCTCTGTCGCGTTATCACAGGTGGTTATACCCGTTGCCGCGCAGGCGCCAACACCGCAGGTGGTCGGCACACTCACATACCCGTCATCGACCACGCCGTTGCAGTCACCGTCGATGCCGTCGCAATTGGTATCATTATCAACTGCCGCACCCACCGTGCAGTTATCAAAGATGCCCAATACGCCGAGGCATGAGGTCACGCCAGTGGATGCGCAGGCGCCAAGGCCGCAGGTGGTCGGCTCACTCACAAAGCCTTCATCTATACCATCGATGCAGTTGTCATCGATACCGTTGCACACTTCCGTGGCGCCCGGAT
>CAYNVA010000644.1:0-7302 GCA_964400575.1 uncultured Thermodesulfobacteriota bacterium
GCTGAGCACCAAGAAATTCACGGCTCGGCCGAGCCTGTTTCGCTGAGAGCAAGCGTTCATGGATGACATGCATACATGTCAGGACAGACTGACCCCTTATGTCGAGCATCGCCTGCTTGAGCGGCTGGGGCTGGCGGGCAGGCCGTTTGCGCTTGAACCCGCCCATGCGGGCATACACAGCAGGGTTTTTTTTCTTGCCATCCAGAACGGGCCGCAGCTGGTTCTGAAAATTATTTCCAAGCGGCGGCGCTTCCACTCTGTTGCGGCCAGCGCGCGGCATCTTGCACAAAACGGCGTTGCCGTACCCGCGATAGTTTCGGCCGATGAGGACAACAGGTTTTTCAGCCGCCGGGGCATGCATGTTCTGTGCGAGGAGAGAATCTGCGGGGAAACGCTGCAGCACAGCCCCCGCCCCCCTGAGCTTCTGGCAGAGCTGGCAGGGCTTTTTGCCCGCATGCACGGGCACACGAGAGCTGCGTGGGGCGATATAGACAAAGGCTCACGAAGCGGACTTTTCGGCTACCTGTATAAAAAAAGCGCGGGCCGGGTCAGAGACTGGAGCGCTGCTGATGCAGGCGCAACACCGGCTTTGCAGAACAGGCTGCTGGGCTTGCTTGCCGCAGGTGAGCCTGCGGTCAACCGCATAGCTGCTTTCAGCCTGTGCCACTGCGACCCCAACCCCAACAATATCATTGTGCGCGCAAGCGACCGGAAGCTTTTCCTTCTGGATGCAGGCACCCTGCGGTACCTGCCCCGGGCGATAGACTATTTTATGCTCCAGGCGTATTTTTGTTTTCGAAACAGGGAGGAGTATGCACCCGTTTTTGAAAAAGCATATATGAGTCATCTCTCCGGCCCGGAGCTTCAGGAATTCTCTGATTCGCAGAATTTTTTCAGGCTCTATGTCTGCGTCCTGTTTATGCACGACCTTACGACGCGTTTTGCAGCCCTTGCTAAGGAGAGCCCTTACCGTAATGAATTTGCAGAGCTTATCCCACAGGCCAAAAAAGCCCTGATGGAACTTTTAGATTCAAACGGATAATTTTATTATGCTGAAGCTTGAGCCGGTTTCAAAAAATTTGTGGGATGAGGTTGCGCGAGCCTGCACGTGGGCGACCTACTTCCACACACCAGCATGGGCCGGCTGCATGGCCGATACTTTTCCCGGTTTTTCGGCCGAAGCCCTCGGGTGCACGCTTGATGACGGCACAGCCGTAGTGCTGCCCTGCGTGGTCAAAAAAAAGACGCGCCTTTTGCGGCAGGTGAAGGACTATAAATCCATGGAGCCGGGCGTGTATGGCGGCTTTATGGCGCAGCGGCTGCTTGCCCCGGAGGAAATAGAGCGGCTGGCCGCAGCAGTGCTTCAAATAAAGAATTCGTCGGGCCGCATTGTTGAAACCCCCTGGCAACCCCTGAACCTGCCGGGCTCTTTTATTTCAAAGAAACTGTCTACCCATATTGTTGCGCTCAGCCCTGATTATGAAACGCTGCAGAGGGAGTTCAGCCGGGGCCAGAAAAGCAATCTCAGCCAGGCGCGCCGCAAAAAGGTAGCCGTGCGGCGGGCCGCAACCGCGCAGGACATCGACGCCTACTTCAGCCTGTACCTGGAAACGGTGAAGCGCTGGGGTGAAACCGCGGGGGCGCTCTATTCAAAAGAGTTGTTTGTGAAACTGTTCAATGCCAAAGATACTCATATCATTTTTACCCTTGCCGAAGTCGAGAGCAGGATCGTGGCAGGCATCATAGCACTAGCCTGGGGCCGCACCATAATGTACTGGCATGGCGCTGCGCTGCAGGAATTTTTCAAGCACTACCCCAATAATCTGCTGCATGCCGAGCTTATGGCCTGGGGCTGCGCAAACGGTTTTCAGCTCTATGACATGGGATCCAGCGCCGGCCTTGAAGGTGTGGCGCGTTTCAAGGAATCTTTCGGCGCGCAGGCGCGCGAGTTCAGATCCTACCGATGGAAGTAGACAGAGGCACCCACAGGCAGCATGAGCCCTTTTTACCGTTGCCCTTGCCGGGAAGGTATGTTAATTTTCTTCTTTACAGGCTCACGACATACCAAACAGGCGCACCATGAAGAAAATACTCAAGCCACTTCTTATAGGTTTCGGCATTCTTATTGTTGCCGCCGCAACCGGTGTGCTCATATATGCCAAGCTCTCTCTTACACCTGAAGCGGTCGTGAATACTATCCGCCTTGAGATTGAGCAACAGCTGCGTCGTGAAGTGTCGTTCCGTGAAATAGAAGTTGGCCTGGTAAAAGGCATTATTCTGCGCGGCGTGGTTATACACAAGGCCCAGCCCTGGGAACAAGAGGACTTTTTTGCCTGCGATCAAATCACGATGACGTTCGGCTTTACGGCCCTGCTGTTTAATAAACTGGTTATTAGAAGTTTTGCATGCACTAATCCCCGCATATATTTTCAGGCTTCCCGAGCCGGACACGTAAGCCTTTACGGCAACACCAGGCCGTCTCGCCCCCCGGGGGCTGTATTTGAACTTCTGGCGCTGCCGGGAAGTGTTTTGATAAGCAACGGCACGGTGAACTGGCCTGATCAGGACGAGCGCCCCGGCATGCAGCTCAGCAATGTGGGCCTTGAGGCCGGAAGCATTTCTTTTATCCTCCCCTTTGACGTGACAGCCTCCGCGAGCCTTGCCGGCAGCGATACGCCCGACATACAGCTCAAAGGCAGATGTTTTATCCCTGCAAAGGATTTCAGTGCCGAGCTTGCAGTGCCTGAGATAGACTTGGCCCGTATTCGGCCCTATCTTGCCGCGTTTGGCATCCCTCTGAACAAAGGTGTGGGGAGTCTTAATCTGACGGTCAAGGGTACAGGCGACAAGCCCGTCCAGATAGCCTGCAAGACTTCCCTGAAAGACGCGGACCTTGTACTGCTGCCCGTGCAGAAAGCAGATGATGAAATCGGCCTTGACGGCCTTGCTGCAGCCATTGAGGTTCAGGCCGACTATGATCCGGCCACCGGCGACGCGACGATAAAAAAACTGCAGGGCACGCTTTTATCGTCGCCCTTTGAAGGCAGCGGCTCGATGCGCGGCTCAGGCGGTGCGGCTTCTGCACAGTTTCGACTTATCGCTGACAGGCTCTCTCTTGATGAGCTGTCGACAAAGCTGTATTACGGCACAGCAAGCCCGTTCAAAGGGCTGCGGCTGACAGGCCTTCTCGGCCTTCGCATGGATATGGGGGGAAGGCCGGGCAGCCCGCTGTTTCCCACCGTCACGCTGAACCTGCGCGCCAACCGCATCGCCTACCCCGCCCTTGGCAGCGTGCAGCCCGAACTTAACGGCACCATAACCCTTGACAGCCGCGCGATCACTCTTTCCGATGTGCGGATCGGCACGAGCGCTATCAGCCTTGTGCTGGCCGGCACAATAGCAAATTACCTGCTCTGGCCACCGCAGGCCAACCTGCGGCTTGTTTCGTCGGATTTTAATTTTTATCAGCTCTTTAATGCTCCCGAAAGCCAGCAGGGCGAGGATATCGGGCCTTTTGATTTCGGGGCCCTGAAGTTTGACGGGCCCATAGAGCTTGGCAATGTCTCGTTTCTGAGCCTGGACCTGACCGGCGTGCAGGGCGCCTATCTGTTTGAAAAAAAC
This sequence comes from uncultured Thermodesulfobacteriota bacterium, assembly GCA_964400575.1. Taxonomy (GTDB): domain Bacteria; phylum Desulfobacterota; class WTBG01; order CAIYCZ01; family CAIRTM01; genus CAIWCT01. The sequence goes on from CAYNVA010000644.1 coordinate 3,622, forward strand.
CGCTTCAGCATAAAGGATTTTGCCGGGGGCATAAAGGACGGGGGCAGCTTCAATCTCTCCACCAGTATCGATCTTGCACTGAAGGGCTTTGATTACAGCCTGACACTGGCACTGGCAGATGTGCCCGTGAGCACCGTGAGCGAGCTTGCAGGAGTTGATCTGTCGCAGTTTATCGATGGAGCTGTTACCGGAAAGGCTTCTGTCGGCAGCCGGGGGACCAAACCAGCGACCTTTGTTGACAGCCTTGCCGGTGATGCCGCCTTCAGGATCAAAAACTGCCGTATCAGGGGATTTGACATGCCCGAACAGCTTGACCGCTTCATAAAAGGGGTCGAGCTCAGCTCGATCAGCTTTACCGATGCCGAGCTGCAACTGAAACTGCACAAGGCCTCTATTGAACTGTCAGGCGCCTTTATAAGCCCCAAGGTCGAGCTGCACCCCTCCGGCCAGATCGGGCTTAATACACAGCTCAATGTGCAGGCGCAACTCAAACTGGCAACCGATGTTTTTTCCAGCGATACCAGAATCGCCGACTATCTGCCCCGCGAAGGCGCATGGGTGGTGCTGCCCGTGGTGATCAAGGGAACGCTGGACAATCCTTCCGTAACGCTCACCGATGAAGCGCTCAGGCATATCATGCAGGAAACCCTGCCGCGGCTTTTCATGGACATGCTGCAACAAGCCCGCCCCGAGGACGCTGCCGACTCTGAAAAAACAGATGATCGCCCGTAAAGGGGCACGTTCAGTCACTGCCGGCGACAGGCGTTTTTTTTGAAACCGCTGTCAAATTATACTTCTCAATCATCTCACCGGCTGCGGCAAGCACTTTTTCCGGCGTGATAAGGGTCATACAGCGGTGGTCGGCGGGGCAGACGCGCAGATGGCAGGGGCCGCACTCGACCTGTTCCTGCAGGATACTGGTCTTTTCAAGGTTGCAGTCCGTGTGGCGCGAGTCGGTGGAGCCCATGATGACCACCACGGGCTTGTCAAATGCAACGCCGAAGTGGCGCGGGCCGGTATCATTGGTAATGAGAAGCCCGCAGCGGCTGATGAGCGCCATGAGCACGTCAAGGGGCACAATGGTGTCGCCCATGTCTACGGGCTTTTCCTGCATATGGCCGATAATCCTGCGGGCTATGGGCAGCTCGCCGGGCCCGGGAAGTATGATAATTTTCGCTCCGTACTGCTGAATCATCCCGTCACACATGCGGGCAAAATAATCTTCCTTCCAGCACTTCGACGGGCCGAAGGTTGCTCCGGGGATGATGCAGGCGACAAAATCGGAAGCGGTGATGCCCTGCTCTGCAAAAAAATTTTCCACCCATGCCGCGGCCTCTGCCCCTACGCCCAGCTCAGTCTTCGTGCTCAGGTCGGTGCAGCCCAGAATCTCGCACAGACCCAGGTCCATCTCTACCTTGTTGACCGGCACGATTTTACCTTTTTCCCGCAGCGGCTTTTTTGTGTGCGTGAGCAGGAAGCCCCGTCCATTGCGGCTATAGCCAGCCCGCACCGGAATGCCTGCAAGAAAGAGCAGCTGCGCCGAGCTGAAGGAGCTTGTCATGGCAATGCCCATGTCAAAGCCGCGCTGCCGCAGCATACGCACAAAAGCAAGGTGGTTTTTCAGGCCTCTGTGGCGGCCCCTGTGGTCCCACTCGATAATTTCGTCGATGTGCGGAAAGTTTTCAAGCACCCCTCGCAGCGCCGGTTTTATAAGAACGGCAATACGGGCATGCGGAAATTGCTTTCGGATGCTTCTCAGCGCAGGCGTGCACATGACCACATCCCCGACCCAGTTGGGGGCCCGGATGAGAATAGAGCGGGGGTTAAGATCAGTCATTTTCAGTCCAGTCGCTGCGCACGCCCATGAACCGGTTGAAGCGGATGGCATAGTGCAGGTGGCCTTCGGCCTGCTGCCGGCGCGACTCTTCCTCGTCGCGGGACCCGATGGTGTCCTTCACCTTCAGCCACTCATCGGCGGGCAGGCTTTCAATCTCGGCCACCAGTTCTGCATAGCGGTCTGCGCCGGGAAGCCCCGAGCGGGCATTGACATACCAGGGGAAAGCGCGGGCCACTTTTTCAAGCCACAGGTTGTGCTCGGGCCCGAAGTCGAGGCATGACTCATCGGTGAAATTTGACAGACGGCTCATTTTATCAAAATCAATAAATCCGCCCTTAAGGCTCAAATCGCAGGCCTGGGTTTTGGGGAATGGAAAAAAGACCGACCAGCGGAAGCGGCCCGGCCTTGACTCGGCCAGAAGCTGTATGGTTTCAAGCAGCTCCTGCCTGGTCTCCGTAGGAAGGCCGATCATGACAAATGTTGATGAGTGCAGGCCCGCACCTTCCGCCACGGCAAGGGCGCGCTTAATCAGGTCATTTTTCATGTGCCGGTTCATAACCTCGCGGCGCACGCGCTCGCTGCCGCTCTCGATGCCGAATTTCACAATCGAGCAGCCTGCGTCCTTAAGACTGCGGGCCATCTCCGCGTCAAAAATCTGCACATGGGCATTGACCGTAAAGGCAGTGGTTGAGACCTTTTTATACGCAGCGCAAAACTCCCGGAGATAGTCGCGGTTGAAGGTAAAAAGATCGTCGTCGAAAATATACATGGAAATGTTTTTATAGTTTGCCTGCAGGTAGGTGATCTCATCGATCACATCTTTGACCGGATGGTGGCGCACATAATGGAGCTTGCCCTGCGGAAGGTTGAGGTCATTGCAGTACAGCTCAACGATCTGGTGATTGAAGCAGTAGGAGCAGCGAAACGGGCAGCCGCGCGAGGCCATGAGCCCGACCCAGCCGTTTTTCGCATCGATCATTTTTTGAAAATTAAAAATTTCATAATCCTTGGGCGGCAGCTCCTCCAGCGGGATGAAGGGGGCTACGCTGTTTTTTATGATTTTTCCGTCTTTTTTGTAGCAGATATTGGAAACGACCGAGAGGTCGCCGCCGGTTTCCAGGGCGCGCACATAGTCGCGCAGGGCATACTCGCTTTCGCCGATGAAAACGACGTCAAAAAAACCCGTAGCAAGCATCTCCTGCGGAGAGATTGTTGGATGAATGCCGCCGCAGACAATGGGCGCGCTCACATGCTTTTTTATTTCTTCAGCCATCTGTACGGCAAAGCCGGCCTGGTTGGTGACCAGCGAAAACGCTATGACATCCGGACCGAAGGCGCGTATGTCTGCGACGATGCGGGCAAGGTCAAGGGGATACCCGAGCTGCTCGTTGACATTGAGCAGCCCTGTTGTGTGGCCGGCCTGCTTGAGCACCGCCGAGAGATAGGCGAGGCCGTAGTTGAAGCCGATCTGGGCGTTGAGATTGGGATAGATGAAAAGAATTTTCATAATGAACCGTTTCGCTTTTATCAGAGGCTTGTTGTATACACCACAAGGCCTGCCGTGTCCAGTGCCGGCGGCCTGAAACTCAGGCATTACGCCTGTAATCTGCGGGCCAGCTGCGTGTGGCGCAGACTGGTCGTATTGTTTTTTACAGCCATTGCCAGGGCCTTTTTCGTGCCCACGAGCACGACCAGGCGCCTGCCGCGCGTAATTCCGGTATAGAGCAGATTGCGCTGCAGCATCATATAGTGCTGCGTGTGCACGGGCATAATGACGGCAGGGAATTCCGAGCCCTGAGCTTTATGCACCGATATGGCATAGGCAGGATCGAGCTCATCAAGCT
>CAYNVA010000645.1:0-1610 GCA_964400575.1 uncultured Thermodesulfobacteriota bacterium
TATGATCTTTTTCTTAATACACATCCTCCGGACCGCGCTTGCGCATAAGGCAGCAGAAAGCGCGCGGGGGAGGCAATTCCGAGGGGAAGCCCAACGCTTCGCAGTCTTCAGGGCTCAAATTATCAAGCACTGTTGCCGTCAGGGAAATTATTTGAAAATACGGTTCAACAGCCGCGGTAATCTCACAGGCAGACAGCCGGCTTGGGCAAATGTGCGGCCCGTCCTGGCTGGAACTGATATTCAGCCAGCAGCCGCCATCGGTCAGGCACTGGGCAACCCTGCCGGCCAGCATATCCCTGTGTTCCGGATTTGAAAACCCGTGCATGCAGCCAAGGTCAAAAACAAAACCAAAATCCGTTCCGGGGAGCGGATCATCAAGAAAATCGGACAGTACAAACGTGCATAAATCTGCGCCGTCTTTTTTTCTGGCCTGATCCAGGGCGGTTTCCGACAGGTCGACAGCAGTAACGGTAAAGCCCTGCTGTGCAAGCCAGATTGCGTTGGTTCCGGTGCCGCAGCCAAGCTCAAGAGCCCGGCATGGCTTAACAGGAGTGTTTTTGACGATCTCCGCCAGATGACTGTCGGGCCTTTTAACGTCCCAGGGTGCAAACTTATCCTGATAAAGCCGTTCCCAGTCGATTCCGTCTTTGCCCATAGTGGCACCCTTTGTTTTGTGTGGTGTAGATTCGCACATGCATGCAGCTGAAAAATTTCTCTCAGACTACTCAATGGGGAATGAGGGGATTCAGAAATGAAAACAATTCCATTGATAGGCCCCCGCTTCCGGCTGGAGCGAATATAGGATGAGGGTGGCTGTGTGTCAAGGGTGAAATAGGCAGCCCTGCGGGCGGGAGCCGCTCTTGTTGACGTTCCAGAGAAGGGTTGGGGAAGGGTTGAGGGGCACATCTTCATATGTCAGATCATGAAATCTATTACAGAAAAATATTTTGTTTGCTATGACATATGAAGATGTGCCCCTTTTCTCCAAAAAAAGTTCCCCCTCTCTTGATAAAGCGCTGCCGCCTGACGCAGCCGGCAATTAAGTTGATGCTGGTAGGCGAGGCGAAAAGACAGCAAAAAAGAAGAATTACTGTCTACTTAAGTGAGTTATTGATTTCATTTATTGGCAGCTTTCCCCTGGTTACGCTTTGCCCAAAGGACTTTTACGTGGTAAATAGAAACATACTCGTGCATACCTGTGCCACCCGCCAGGACAAAACGACAGGACAGATCACCATGGAAATGTTGAAAACTTTCAAGCCTGCAATGCCCCCGGCAATACGGCTGCTGCTCTGCCTGGCGCTGCTTGCGGGCCTGTGGAGCCAGCCCTGCCCTGCCCGGGCCGGCCTGTGGTGCCGCGGCGATTTGCATGCGCATTCCACCTACAGCGACGGCGACAGCAGCCCGGGAGCCATGGTTGCCGAGGCAGAACGGCTTGGTCTTGACTTCTTCGCCCTCACCGATCATGACGGCAGCCTTGGGGGCGTTCCGTCGAACTGGAGCGACCCGGGATATGCCTCTGATGAGCTGGTGCTGCTCTACGGCATGGAGTGGACAACCGCCCTGGGACATGCAAATGTCTGGGCTGCCGCCCCGTTTGATTACGCTCC
>CAYNVA010000646.1:0-5285 GCA_964400575.1 uncultured Thermodesulfobacteriota bacterium
TGTTCATGACGCTCAGTCTTGCGCTCTACGGCCTCATGATTGCCTGCCTGTCGCTGTTCATCCCGCGGCTGCTGGCGCCGCTGGCAGGCATTGTGCTGTATATGATAAGTTGCTGGTCGTCCCTGCCCTATTTTTTTGAAAACCTGAAGATACTCTGGACGCCCTCGGCAACGGTGCAGCGCTTGCATATGCTGCTGCCCAAGTTCGGCGATTTGCAGTGTATCGGCGCCTCTATTTTAAGCGGGCAGCAACCTTTCGATGCAGTCAACCCGATGGCTGTACTGGCCAACATAGCGGCATATGCCTGTGTGTTCTGGTATGTCACGGCATGGGTCTTCAAGCGCCGTGAACTGTAAGAAGTGTTGATAAAATCAGACAGTTCTGCTATATTTTACCGCTTACAGGACAGCACTATAACCTTCACACACTAAGGAGTCATTACCATGATTGACACGACCGCCATCAGAAAAAACCTGAAACTCCTCATTGACGGCGATCCGTGGATCGTAGTTGATTTCCAGTTTGTCAAGCCCGGCAAAGGCCAGCCCTTCACCCGCACAAAGATGAAAAACCTGATTACCGGCAATGTAATCGAGCGCACCTATAAATCGGGGGAAAAGCTCGATGAAGCCCGCATCGATGAAAATGAAATGGTATTTCTCTACAATCAGGGCAAAAACTACACCTTCATGGACAACACCACCTATGAGCAGGTTGAGCTCACGGAAGCCAATGTCGGGGATGCAAAAAATTTTCTTGTCGAGAATATGAATGTCGAAGTGCTGTTCTTTAATGATCGGCCCATCAGCGTCGAAGTGGCCAATTTCGTAAATCTCCAGATCATTGAAACAGAGCCCGCAACCAAAGGCGACACAGTCAGCGGCGCCACCAAGCCGGCGAAGCTCTCAACCGGTCATACGGTCAATGTGCCGCTTTTTGTCAATAATGAAGAGTGGATCGTCATCGACACGCGCAGCGGATCATATGTGGAGCGGGTAAAAAAATGAGCGGGCTACCATCCCCGCGCACCCAGTTTCCCGGCGATTTCGCCGCAACGCTCCGTCTCAGGCACACCATCATGCAGGCCATACACCGGTTTTTCGACGCCCGGGGCTATACCCAGGTTGAAACACCGCTCAGAGTACCATGCCCCTGCATAGACATCTACATTGACGCCTTTCCCGCAGGGGCATCTCTTTTTCTGTCCACGTCTCCAGAATTTCACATGAAACGGCTGCTGACCCTCAACCTTGATCGCATCTACCAGGTGGCGCGCGCATTCCGCGCCGGGGAGGAGGGCAGGCATCACAGCCCTGAGTTCACCATGCTTGAATGGTATCGCACGGGCACTGATTACCGGGGCATCATGGAAGAAACCGAGCAGCTTGTTCGCTGTCTTGCTGAAACACTGGGGCCGCGGTGCCGGGATATCAGCTTTCCGTTTGAGCTCATCACCGTTTCAGAGCTGTACGGAGACTATGCCGGCTGGGATCCCACCGGCTGCTGGAATGAAGACCGCTACTTCCGCGACTGGGCCGAAAAAATCGAGCCTGCGCTTGCCGGACTGGGAGCATTTTTTCTCATGGATTTTCCAGCCCCACTTGCCGCCCTTGCACGTATCAAACCGGGCGACCCGCTGGTCTGCGAGCGGTTCGAACTTTTTATACACGGCCTTGAAATCGGCAATGCCTACAGCGAACTGGTGGACTACGATGAGCATGTCCGCAGGTTTGAGCATGCAGCTGCGGCCCGCACAGCACGGGGAAAGCAGCCCTACCCTGCTGATGCAGGATTGCTTGACGCGCTGCGGCTGGGGCTCCCGGCATGCGGCGGCATGGCAGTTGGTGTCGACCGGCTTATCATGGCCCTTCTGGGGCTTGACCATATAAACCAGGTACAGGCCTTCCCGGCAGAGAGGCTCTGACATGCTGCGCAAAAAACAGCCCCTGAAAATACTTGCCCATAAACCCGATATCTTCGGCACGATCCCGCCTGAAGTGCTCGACGAACCGGCAGCCGACCAACTGAGGCAGATACCCCGCCTTGCGGTTGCGGAAATTGCAGGCCCTGCAGATGTGCCGGCTCTGCGCAAGCTTCTGACTGTTCACAAGCCCGATGGCCTGCTGCCCACATTCTCCTATACAGGCACGGAATACGGCGACTGGGCGCGGATGGGCGACATTGCGGCAAATCTCAAAAAAGACTTCGAGAAAGATCTGAACATTTTTGTTGCCGAGCCCGTGGTGCTGGGCTCGCCCGCGCTCTGGAAGGCGCTGCGGGAGGTGCATGAAGGGGAGCTCGGGCAGCGTTTCGGATTTACCTGCCCCTGCCTGGGGTGCAGGCTGTACAGCTTCACGCTTCGCGTTCCCCTGTGCAAGAAAGTCGATGCCCGGTTTTTCATACCATCGCTGAACGGTTTGCTCCAGCGGGGCTGCCCGGCACATACAGCGCCGGTTGAAAAAAAATATTTCACCTTTCTCATGTCCGGCTACGGCATTGATGTGTGGCATCAGGGGCTGAACCAGGAGGGCACGGGTGAAGAGGCTGCCTGCTTGTCCTGCGTGCTTACCGGGGATGCCGGAAACGGCATTCCGCAGGAAAAGCTGACCCGCTACTTCGAGTCATTCGCCCTTCCCGCAGCAGGCGGCATTCTGAGCCTTGCGGTCTTCGGCGCACCGGTTGACTATGCCCGGATCATTACAGAAACGGCAGGGAAAAAATCAGTCGCTAAAAAGCAGCACTAGGGGTCGTAATTAGTGCCTGAACGAAAAGTCGTTTTTTAGGTTGACTATGAAAAAAACAGGCGGGCATGAGAAAATCGGGGTCGCCACCTTCATATGTCATATCAGCAAAATATTTTCTTCGCCAGATTGTTTAATCTGACATATGAAGACCCATTAAATGCTCCTTGAATGTTTAATATCATTATGATATCATAAAACATGCCTAGGAAAATCAGAGAATTAATTGCCGAATTAGAAAGAGCTGGTTTTGCAGCGCGAGGTGGCAAGGGAAGCCATAGAATATTTACCCATAAAAATTGCCCATTAACTGTTGTTATATCCGGTAAATCTGGTGCAGATGCGCTGCCTTATCAAGAAAAAGCTATAAAAAGAGCTTTAAGGGAGATAAATAATGAATAAAACAATAAGTGATAATTATTTAAAAATTGTTGAATGGTCAGAAGAAGATAAACATTATGTTGGTTCCGCGCCAGGTTTGTTGATCGGTGGGGTTCATGGCAAAAATCAGGATAAAGTTTTTAAAGAGCTTTGTGATATTGTCGAAGAAACAATAGCCATCATGTTGAAAGAAGGTCGTCCATTACCTAAAGGAAATAGTAATAAAAAATTTTCCGGCAAAATTGCGCTTAGGATACCACCTGAATTACATAAGGTATTGGCTGTTAAAGCCATGCAAGAGGGTGAAAGCATAAATAAATATATTGTTCATAATCTTTCAATGGCAATCTAATCGGGTTAGCCGCAGTAGTTAGTGTTAGAACGAAAACCCCAATTTTTGCATTAGCCCCGCCCCGGTTTTGCTCAATTTTCGAGCGGCAAAACCAAAAAAAAAAGTCAAAAGAAAAAGGGTTCTATTTTCTTTTTTGTGTTGTACTTCATGAACCCCGACCCCGCCCCTCTGATCTCAGACCTCTGACCTCCTGTTTTTACCTCCAATCCCCGATCATGACAAACGGCGCCCGGTAGAAGGAGTGGCTGTATTGGGGCATGGCTTTGAGATCAAGCTGCGCCTGGCGCAGGGCTGCTGAGTTTTTCAATATGTAAGCGTAGCGTCGGTTACGATCAAAATATTTCAAAATGCTACAGACGCAGCGCGCTTTTGAACGGGCGGAATTTTTTTATATTCCCCTGCATTGCGCTGAAGCGTATCCCACATATCCACATCCATTTGGAGCCCCAGCCAGAAATCGGGTGTTGTGTTAAAATACTGCGCGAGCCGAAAGGCGGTATCAGGAGTAAGGGATCGCTTCCCGAGAATAATCTCGTTAATGCGTACTCTGGTGATGCCGATAGCCGCGGCAAGCTGCACCTGAGTCATGCCCAGAGGCTCGAGAAACTCGTATTTCAATATTTCCCCCGGCGGGGTCGGTCGCCTGTTTTTGGGTAGCATGGTGCACCTCGTTAATGGTACTGGGTTAATTCAAGATTGATAATCTCGCCGTCCTCAAACCGAAAGCATAACCTCCATGGCCCGTTGACCGAAATAGCCCACTGGCCCTTGCGGTCGCCGCGGAGTTGATGCAGGTGGTTTGACGGCGGGGAGCCGATGTCCTTAAGCGCCCTGGCGCGGTGCAGCATATCCAGCTTCCGCACTAGCTGGGCAACCAGCTCCGGCGGCACTCTTTTGTGCCTGCCGTTATGCCAGAATTCTTCAAGCCATGGTTGCGCAAAAGACTTAATCATAGGTTGAGTGTATCATGCAACGACCCTCGTTGCAAGCAGGAAAAGTTGCGAGATTGATTCTGTCCGCCGCGGCGGAGGCTCCCGCAAATCCGAAATCAGCATTTTTTGGTTTTTATTCCACATTCAGCAGCCTGCATTCTGTCTTCGCCATCCTGAAATTTGATCTGGTTTTTTATTTGTTTGTCCAACGCCCTGAACCCCGAACCCAGCTCTCCGCCCTCTGACCTCCGTCCTCTGTACCTGCGGTAATTATCCCGCTGTTTTATTTTTCACTTCCTGAACCCCGACCCCGCCCCTCTGATCTCAGACCTCTGACCTCCTGTTTTTACCTCCAATCACCAATCATAACAAATGGTGCCCAGTAGAAGGGGTGGCTGTATTCAGGCATGGCTTTCAGGGCAAGCTGGGCCTGGCGCAGAGGGCGGATTTCTTGCAACACTTTACTTTTTGGCGAGCGTCGGCACTTCTGAAGCGGCAATCAGTCGTTTATCGACCGTCATCAGCCGGAGACCATACACTATGGCTGTTGCTGCAATGAAACGGTCAGCTGGGTCTTGATAGGGCAGATTAATTTCCTGGCTTTTTCGGGCAATTCTAAAATCCAGAGGGGCCTCTTTCACCTGCCACAGTTGCAGGGCTTTTTCTATAAAAGCGTCGGGGGTATCGTTAAGACTGATTCTTCCCTTCTCTGCCAGCACCAGTACCTCCCATAAGGTGATGGGGGAAAGCCATATTTCATGCCTGCTGCTGGAAAGAAGGTCTTTAAAATGAGCGGGGAGTTCCGGGCTGCCGGCGAGATTCCATAACCAGATATGCGTATCTATGAGAATTCTCATGAGCGAAGTGCTTCCCAGTCTT
>CAYNVA010000647.1:0-4129 GCA_964400575.1 uncultured Thermodesulfobacteriota bacterium
ACAGATTTGATGAACTAATGGTTACACTAATGAGCTGTTTTTGTCCAGATAAAACAGGTCGTTTCGACGCATTTCCACGTTACGGCTTTTGCTGCTCGCCGGATGGCTGCGGCAAAGTCTTCAGCTTTTGTTCGGCCTCCATCTTCTGCAGCATTGCTTTGAGATCAGCTGAAAGATTCTGGGCCTCAAGCAAAATTTCGCTTTTGTCGACTATTTTTTTCTCCTGCAGCTTGTTGATGAGCGCTGTGAGCAGAAGGGTGCTTTGATTAGCCGCTTCATGGCATTGTTGCAGTTTTTCGTCAAAATCGCGCTGTATATACGTTGTTGACATGTATTGTCCGATCAAGACGATGACGAATAACACGGTCATGAAACCTATACGGTATTTTGGAGTAGTTTCCATGGCTTTTTACACACCCAGCTTAGTTTTGAAGTATGCATAGGTAACCTTAAATCCTTCTTCAAACCGGACTTTCGGCTCCCATCCGAGAATTTTTTGCGCCTTAGTGATATCTGGCTGTCGTACTTTCGGATCATCCTGGGGAAGGGGTTTGTGGATAATTTTGAGGTTTGTTCCCGCTATTTTTTGTACTTCCTGTGCAAACTCAATAATGTTCATTTCATGCGGATTACCAATATTGACGGGTTCGTGCTCATTGTCCGACATGAGCAACCGGTAAATTCCGTCGACAAGATCGGACACAAAACAGAAGCTGCGTGTCTGGCAGCCATCCCCGAATATGGTTAAATTTTCTCCCCGCAATGCCTGAGACATGAAGGCTGGAACGACTCTACCATCATGTAGCCGCATGCGGGGTCCATAGGTGTTGAAAATGCGAACGATTTTTGTGTCAACACCGTGATACCGGTGATACGCCATGGTCATAGCCTCGGCAAAACGTTTGGCCTCATCATAGACGCCGCGCGGTCCAATTGGATTGACATTGCCGAAGTAGCTCTCTGGCTGCGGGTGAATCAGCGGATCGCCGTAACATTCAGATGTTGACGCAAGCAGGAATCGGGAGTTTTTCGCCTTTGCCAAACCCAGGGCCTTATGCGTTCCCAGGGATCCGACTTTCAGTGTTTGTATAGGCAACTGGAGATAGTCTATGGGGCTTGCAGGCGAGGCGAAGTGCAATATATTGTCAACCCGACCCTCAACATAAATGTATTCAGTCACATCATGTTTTATGAATTTGAAACGTTCATGACCTATAAGGTGAGCAATATTATCCATATTACCCGTAATAAGATTATCCATGCAGATAACAAAATGTCCTTCTTTGAGAAGTCGGTCGCAGAGATGGCTGCCGAGGAAACCGGCGCCTCCGGTAACGAGTGTGTGCATCATTGCTGTGGCCTTTCTTGAGATAGTGTGTGTTTCCGGTAGTAGATAGTGCCATTCATTTTTATACTGTATTTTCCGTTCAGTCAGCTGCGAAGTCGCTCAATTTTACTGGCGATCCGTATACCAGCGTTTGTAAAAATCCAGGTATTCACCGGTTTTTATGCGCTGCCACCAGGGCCTGTTTTCAAGATACCACGCTATGGTTTTCTTCATGCCGGTTGCAAAATCATAACGCTGTGACCAGCCAAGCTCCGTGCAAATCTTAGAACAGTCGATGGCATACCGGCGATCATGGCCTGGGCGGTCCTTCACGTACTTAATGAGGTTTTCAGGCTTTGCTAGCTCTTCAAGGATAGTCCGGGTAATTTCATTATTATTTTTTTCGCAGTTGCCGCCTATATTGTAGACTTCACCAAAACGCCCTTTGTGCAGCACACAATCGATTCCTGCGCAGTGGTCTTCAACATAAATCCAGTCCCGGATATTGAGGCCGTCACCATAAAGCGGCAGGGGCTGATCTGCAAGGGCATTGGTAATAAACAGGGGGATAAGTTTTTCAGGGAATTGATACGGGCCGTAGTTATTGGAACAGCGCGTTGTGAGCACCGGCAGACCGAATGTTTCAAAATATGCACGCACCAGCAAATCGGCCCCTGCCTTGCTCGCTGAATAGGGGCTGTTTGGTGCAATAGGGGTGGCTTCAGTGAAAAAGCCAGTTGGCCCAAGAGAGCCATACACTTCATCTGTAGATATCTGCATATATCGGCCAACCTTGTGCCGCAAAGCCGCGTCGAGCAGCACCTGGGTGCCCACCACATTGGTCTCAAGAAAAATGCGGGCATTATCGATGCTTCTGTCAACATGTGATTCAGCTGCAAAATTAATGACAGCATTGATGCCCTGGCGCAGTATGCCATCGACACACTGCGTGTCGGCAATATCTCCCTTGATGAAACGGTAGCGTGCTTTGCCAATGCCCGATTCTATGTTTATAAGGTTCTCAAGATTTCCGGCATAGGTGAGATTGTCGAGATTTATTATTTCATAATCTGAATACTTGCCGAGAATGTAGCGTATAAAATTTGAACCTATAAAACCGGCACCGCCGGTGACGAGCAGCTTCATGAAAACCTCCCGGATGTTAATTTGTTTGCATGGTAAATCTACATAAGAAGCACGTGTCCAGTCAAGTAATTAATTTAAAATCCTTGTGAATTTAGTGTTTTTTGATTTTTTTCGAAACCGCACGATGGTATTTTTAAATAGACAGGGTAGGGCAATCATGTTAAAAAATGCGTCTATATTATTTGAAAATTTAATAAGCAATACCGCAGTGTGCATATGAAACACATAGGCATCATAGCAAAAAAACGAATCGAAGCACTTGATCATATCCGCACTGTGGTTAATCATCTGGCCGGGCAAGGCTGTCAAGTACTCATTGATAAAAGCCTGCCCCATGTCGATGACAGGTGCCTGCCGGTTCAACCTGATTGTATGGCTCAGCAGGTCGATTTGATAATAGTTTTTGGCGGCGATGGAACTCTGCTGAGTGTCGCACGGCTTGAAAAAATCGAAGCAGTACCTGTTCTTGCAGTCAATCTGGGCAGCCTTGGCTTTCTGACAGAGATCAGCGCTGATGAGACCCTTGTCGTTCTAGAAAAAGTGCTTGCAGGCGATTATGCCTTAGACAGACGCATGATGCTTAAAGTAACACACGTAAAAAAGGGCGAGGACCAGGGCGCGACGTTTCAGGCTCTCAATGATGTCGTGGTGAATAAAGGCGCTCTTGCGCGCATGATGGATCTTGATACCTATGTCAACGATCACTATCTCAACTGTTTCAAAGCCGATGGGCTTATTATTTGTACACCGACGGGTTCTACCGGGTACTCACTGTCTGCCGGTGGGCCAATTGTGTATCCATCTCTCAATCTTTTCAGCATTACCCCTATTTGTCCGCATACTTTAACCAATCGCCCGCTGATTATATCGGACGATAGCATTATCAGGATAGAGCTTATGTCTGAAAGCGAAGATGTTTTTATAACTGTAGACGGCCAGGTTGGTGTGCGAATGGAGCGGCAGGATAGGGTCATCGTTCGAAAATCCGAAAAGACACTTTCGCTTGTGAAAACTCCGTTTCACAGTTATTTTGAAATACTGAAAAAAAAGCTTAAATGGGGAGAACGGTAGCACGGCCAAATTATGCTGCAGGAGCTTTTTGTTAAAGATTTTGCCATAATTGAATCACTGCATGTGTCATTTGACGCGGGGCTTACCATGATTACCGGCGAAACAGGCGCAGGCAAATCCATTCTGGTAGGCGCGCTGTCGCTGCTCATGGGCGGCAGAGCATCCGCAGAGATGATTCGATCCGGCAGTGATGAGGCTGTTGTTGAGGCTCTGTTCAATATTTCCCATATTCCTGAGATCAGGGAAATGCTTTTTTCCTACGGTCTTGATGCCGAAGGCGACCATTTGCTTATCCGTCGAATAATCTCCAGGACAGGCAAAAACCGAATCCTCATAGGAGACCGTTTGGCTACCATGCAGATGCTGACCCAGCTCTCGGGCAGGCTAGTTGATATCTCCGGACAGTATTCCCAGCAGCTGCTTTTGCAGACTGAAAAGCACATAGAACTGCTTGATGCATATGGCGGACTTATGCCGCTGCGGCTTCGATTTCAGGAGCAGTATGCCGGGTTTCAGGAACTTGCCGCTGAACTTAATACACTCTCAAGAAATCAACTGGATGCTGCACGGCGCAGGGAGCTAATT
>CAYNVA010000648.1:0-1505 GCA_964400575.1 uncultured Thermodesulfobacteriota bacterium
ACTATGCCGGCGAGTTGATTGGTATGAAACTGAAACTTCGCGAGATTCTTGATGCAACCCGAGGGCACCTGGCGCAGGGAGCGCCGGATGCGGTCATAACCGGCGTTGCCATTGATTCCCGGCGCATCGCTGCGGAAGAGCTGTTTGTGCCGCTCACCGGGAGTAACTGTGATGGCCACGTCTTTATCAGCGATGCGTTCAGCAAGGGGGCACGCGCGTCGTTTATCCAGAGGGGAAACGCGCTGCTGCCGGACCTGCAAAAGCGATTCCCGGATAGCGTGCTGATCGCAATCGATTGCCCATTGCAGGCGCTGGGGGACCTGGCATGTTTCTGGAGAAAGAAGTTTGACGTTGCCGTTGTTGCCATCACCGGCAGCAATGGCAAAACCACCACCAAGGAGATGGTGTGGCAGATTGCACGCCTGAGATGCAATGCCATCAGGAATCCGGGGAACTTTAATAACCTGATCGGGCTGCCGCTGTCGCTGTTGCAGCTCAATGAAAATCATCAGGTGGGCATCATGGAGATGGGGATGAGCGCCCGGGGTGAGATTGAGCGGCTTGCCGCCATCGCGCTGCCGCAGATTGGTGTCATTACCAACATCGGCCCGGCTCACCTTGAGCATCTGCACACCCTGGAGAATATCATGGCGGCAAAAGGAGAGCTGTTTGCAGCGCTTACCCCCGATGCTACCGCTGTCGTTAACCAGGATGACGAGCGCGTGGTGCGGCTGGCAGAGAAGACCCGGGCGCGGATCATCTCTTTTGGCATGCAGACGGCGGATGTGCGCGGAACGGTTATAAGCCAGAATGGCGAGGGAACCGTCTTTACGCTTGACATCATGGGTGCCCGGACAGCGGTGACCCTGGCCCTGCCCGGCGGCATGTTTTTAAGCAATGCCCTGGCTGCTGCCGCAATTGCACATGCCCTGCACCTGCCCCTGGATGACATTAAAAACGGGCTTGAACAGTTCCAGCCGATGCCCGGCCGCATGGAAATTATCACCCTGCGCGGTATGCATATCATCAATGACGCCTATAATGCGAACCCGGTGTCTGTGCAGGCATCGCTTACGGCCCTTTCTCACATGAAAAAAGGCCAGCGCACGATTGCGGTACTGGGAGACATGCTGGAGCTGGGCGAGCGTGCCGCAGAGTTTCACCGCGCGGCCGGCAGTATTGCCGCACGGCTGGGGATCGATTATCTGTATCTCTGCGGGAGCTATGCCGGGTCAGTGGCAGAAGGGGCTCGGGCGGAAGGAATGGCTGCGGCGCGTATCCGGGTGTTTGAGACCCGGGAGCTGCTGGCCAAGCAGCTTGAGCAGGAAATTCAGGAGGGCGACTGGATCCTGGTAAAGGGATCGCGGGCCACGGAGATGGAAAGAACCGTCTCCTTCCTGCAGCAGCCGGGAGCCGGCAACCACACAACCATGCAGTAACCGGTTTGAGGGAGCATGCTGTACTATCTGTTATATCCGCTACATGTATATTTCAGCTTTTTTAAT
>CAYNVA010000649.1:0-8722 GCA_964400575.1 uncultured Thermodesulfobacteriota bacterium
CAGACTATAGCTGGAGCTTCACTACGGGTGATGCACCGGACACTACCCCTCCCACCGTGACGCTGACAGTGCCTGACAATGGCTCAACAGGTGTTACGTTCAATACCAAAATCAGCGCAGTCTTCAGCGAGCCCATGGACCCCTTGACGATTATCCCTGCAAACTTTACCGTCAAACAGGGTGCTACGCCTGTGCCCGGCACAATGATCTACTCGGGCGTCTCGGTAATCTTTACCCCCGATAGTGATCTTAATCCCAACACCATCTATACGGGCACCATCACGACCGGAGCCACGGACCTGGCCGGCAATGCTTTGGCCGCAGACTATAGCTGGAGCTTCACTACGGGTGATGCACCGGACACTACCCCTCCCACCGTGACGCTGACCGTGCCTGACAACGGCTCAACAGGTGTTGCGTTCAATACCAAAATCAGCGCTGTCTTCAGTGAGCCCATGGACCCGCTGACCATCACCATGACAGCATTTACCTTAAAGCAGGGGGCAACGTTTGTTGCAGGCACAGTGGCCTTCTCTGGCGTCACGGCGACCTTTACGCCGACAGACGGTTTATCACGCAATACCACCTATACGGCCACCATCACGACCGGGGCCACGGACCTGGCTGGCAATGCATTGGCAAGTACCTGCACCTGGGATTTCCAGATGACACCAACAGTGGCTTACTACGCAATCAACGAAGACCCATCACCCGTATTCTCTACACTCATCCCGGACCAGGCCTATGTCATAAAAGATAATATAAATTACAAACTCTATTATGCCGGGAATGACTTTGCATCAATTAATCTGGCCCAATCACCTGACGGCATAACGTGGACTCCATATATTATTGGCAACCCCATACTATCGGATGCGCAATATCATTCAGAC
Organism: uncultured Thermodesulfobacteriota bacterium; assembly: GCA_964400575.1. GTDB lineage: Bacteria > Desulfobacterota > WTBG01 > CAIYCZ01 > CAIRTM01 > CAIWCT01. The sequence continues at coordinate 894 of CAYNVA010000649.1, forward strand.
GTAAAATACTACAGTACAGGATTCCCCGGAGCAAACAGCGGTACAGACCCAAGTTCACTGACAATGAACTATCGTATGTGGTATCAGGGGCCGGGGGGCCACACTATCGCTGGATGGAGATATGCCGAATCCCCTGACGGAATAAGCTGGTATAACCGTATGGCAGTTAGCCAATTCGGAACATCTGATATAATAGGCGCAATTAGTGCGCAATATGGAATTGCAGACGCAGTCTATACACCGGGAGCATCCAATACAGGCACGGACTGGACGTTCAGAATATATGTAAATGCCCAATATGCGGTGTCACCATACTCCTCAAATGAACTCGTGGTTTTGGCCTTTTCAAGCGACGGCTACAACTGGACGGCCTACGATCCAACATCGGCAGGTTATGCAACGCCAGTGTTTGCGCCGACACTGGACGGTACATCGTTTGACTGCGACCACATAGGATGGTTCAAGGTCACAAAAAACAGCCCGACAGACTGGCAGGCTTTCTACTCAGGCGGGAAAGGATCGACGTACCAGGCATTGAATGGGATAGGCTACGCGACATCCACCGATGGCATAAACTGGACGCGCAGGCAAAAACTACTCGCAACCTCTGACGGAGTGCCATGGAGAAGCCAGAGTGTATGGATGCCATCGGTGGTTAAGGCCGGGAGCAACTACGAATTATTTTTCCTCGGCTCAGATGACCCTATGATCGACGGCTCCTGGATATGGTGGAAAATCGGCAGGGCTATCCTGACCCCCACGACACTCATCATATCAACCAATCCTGCTGACAATGCCACGGATGTGGCCATCGACACGATGATCACTGCCACATTCAGTGATGCGATGGACCCGCTGACGATCACCCCGGCCAGCTTTTCAGTGACCGGGCCCGGCGCCGCCACCGTGACAGGAACAGTGTCCTATGATGTGGTGAACAACAGAGCTGTCTTCACACCGGGAAGCAGACTCACCTCCAACACCACGTACACCGCTACAATTACCGTCGATGCCAGAGACATGGCCGGCATTCCACTGGCCAGTGATTACTCCTGGAGCTTCAAGACCGCAGCAAGAGACTACATGGCGTGGACAGATCTGGGGATTGTCTACACGGCACCGAGCGGAAGAGCTTACTACCCCAGTGTGCTGTACGATGCCGACGGATTCGGAGGTGCAATGTCCAATTATGCCATGTGGTACACTGACGGGAACGGGGCGGCTTTTCTCGTGACCTCTGACAATGGCTCGTCCTGGAGCGCCACCCGGGACAATATGACAGGCCTTGGCAACGATGTCCATCACGTGCAGGTGCTCTACGATGCCGACAACTTCGGCCTTGGCCCTCTTGGGCCAAAGTACAGGATGTGGTATTGGGACATTGACGTAGCAGGTGTCCCATACAGCATTTCTTGTATTGCCACTGCCGAGTCTGTTGACGGAATTCATTGGGACAATGACACGTCCGTGACGCAAGACCCATCGGCGCAGTTGGTGACAGGAGGAGCGGGGACCGGCTGGAACCGAGGTTCGTACGGCCCGGTGTGCCTCTTCTACCAGCCCGGAGCAGCAAACAGCGGAACTGATCCATGGAGCTACAGCTACGTGATGTACTATGACGGCACGACCGGCGGCCAGGAATCGACCGGCCTGGCATATTCCGCCGACGGCCTGTACTGGCAGGCCTACGCCGCGAACCCTGTTCTGCCGGTCGCAGGAGGCACCGCCTGGGACTCAGACTTCTCCTCCTATGGCACGGTCTACCGTGATGAATTAGGCATGCACTTCTGGTTCAGCGGCGGCAAAACACAGGTGGGCGACGGGATCGGCTACGCCTTCTCTGCCGACAACGGCACAACCTGGACCAGGACACCTAACTACAACATCTTCCACATCATCGACGGGGTACCGTACCGCGCTCAACGTGTGTACACGCCATCGGTCATTGATGACGGGACGGGCATACTCAAGATGTTCTACAGCGCAAGAGGAAACACGGGAGAATATAAAATCGGCCTGGCAGTCTCGACCCCGTAGCGCGCTGCTGCAGTCCGGAGATCCGTTTTCAAGGAGTAGTTTTTACCCCTCCTGGTCCCCGCAAACGGGATCTTCGACAAGGAGGGGTTCGGGGAGGTTGTTGAACTCACCAAATGTGATGACCAGCCAGCAGGTCTTCACATTTAAAATTATCTGTTGCAGACACCCTCCCCTTGATTCCAATACATGTAAATGAGAGGTATAATAATTGAAAAAATAAAATCTCAGCGTCATTCCGGCTTGTCCGGAATCTTTTCCACCGCAGCATAAGGATTCCGGACAAGCCGGAATGACAACAATGATGTTGATTACGGGAAATTTTATCTCATCCTACAAATTCACATGTGCTGACCAGCTCATGCGGCAGGGTGATGCTTTTCTAAAAGCCATCCCGCGCAAGCTCATCAAAGAGTTTACGCTGCTGCGGAGTCACATCCCGCGGCACGGCCACGGTTATGTGCACAAGCTGGTCGCCCTTGCCTGTTTTGCCGAAACGGGGAATGCCATAGCCCCGCAGGCGCAGCTTGGTGTTGTTCTGAATGCCTGCAGGCACCTTCACCTGTTTGGATTCATGGAGGGTCGGCACCTCGATGGTCGTTCCGAGCACCGCTTCGGTAATTTTTATCTCCCTGTTCACGACAATATCGTCGCCATCGCGCTTAAAAAAAGGATGCTCATGCACCTGTATCGTCAGATACAGATCGCCCGGCGGCATGCCCGGCCCTGCCGCGCCGCCCTTGCCGGTCAGGCGCAGCTTCTGGCCTGAACTGATGCCGGCGGGGATATGCACCTTCACCTGCCTGCGGTTGCCGTCAAACATATACTCGATGGTTTTCTCAGCGCCGTTCACGGCTTCGAGAAAATCGACAAACAAATCCATAGTAAAATCCTGGCCCTTCTGGGCATAGGCCTGTCGGCCGCCAAAACCGCCACCGCCGAAACCGCCGCCGCTGAAAAGGTCTTCCATATTGACCGTACCGCCGCGCTGTCTGCCACCTGCCCTGCCGCCGCCGCCGAAGCCCATTTCCCGGAAAATGTCGTTAATATCGAATCCCCTGAAAATATCCTCCTGCGAGTAGCGCTGATGAAAGCCACTGGCGCCGAACTGGTCATACTGCCGGCGCTTTTTCTCGTCGCTCAGCACGGCATAGGCCTCATTTACTTCCTTGAAATGGTCCTCAGACTTTTTGTCGCCGGGATTTTTGTCGGGATGATATTTAAAGGCGAGCTTTTTGTAAGCCTTTTTCATCTCGTCCTGGGTTGAGGTTTTGTGCACCCCGAGAGTTTTGTAATAGTCTTTCGCAGCCATGCTTCCCCCTTAACGGTATGATTCCTTTATGAGTCCATTCAAATAGTCCTGCGGATGATTGATTGCCTGAGCGTCGATCTCAAAGGCTCTTCTGCCGGTTCGCTCCCTGATAAGCTTGAGACCGTGCTGATAATTGGAAAACAGCTCACGCAGCAGTTTGCCAGCATCCACATCCTCGACAAGAGAGCGCTCAATCAGGCGATTGAGGGCCTGGTCGGTGAAGTGTATGCCCATGTTGTGATAGCGGAAAAAAGCCTGCTCATAGTCGCGTGCCTCTTGCGTCACCAGCACAGCTTCCTCAAGCACGACTGCACAGTCCATGCAGCAGGCCGACGCGATACGGGCGATAGTGTCAATGAATGTTTCGCCAAGCAGAAACAGACATTGCTGGTCAAGGCTCTCCCGGCGGGCAAGCATACGGGTTTTCAGGGCCAGCTCATCCCGGGCGACCAGCTCTGCGTGGCAGCGGTCCATCTGCTCGAGCCCGTCGCCTGCCATGATGCGGGCAAACGCGGCGCCCGGTTCTGCTGCCATCTCAGGGCTCACCACAAGACGCTTCAGGCCGCCTGAGGGCAGCGCCTTTTCAAACTTCAGCAGCACTCGCTCCAGTGCGCTGATGAGACCGCGCGCACCGGTCTTTTCGCTGAATGCGGCCTCGGCGATGATGCGCAGCGCCTCATCGTCAAACCGCAGATCAATGCCATAGCCAAGAAAATCCTTCTTTTTGCTCATGACGACGGAGCTTGCCGGGCTTTTCAGTATCTGATAGAGATCGTCTGCGCTGAGCGGATCAAATACCGCCACCACGGGCAAACGGCCGATAAACTCCGACTCAAAGCCGTAGGTCTGCAGATCCTCGGCCTTAACCTCCCGCAGCAGGTGCTCGCGATCGGTTGCCGTGCGCAGTGCGGCACCGAACCCCAGGCCCTGCCGGTTCAGCCGCTTTTCGATAATATCGTCAATGTCGTTAAACGCGCCGCTCATGATAAAGAGTATATTGCGCGTATTGATCAGGCTGCGCTCGCGCTTGCCCGTGCGGCGGAATTGTTCAAGGGCCTCCATCTGGGCAACAATGTCGTGGGGCACCTTCAGATCAACTTCCGTTTCCTCCATGGGCTTCAGCAGAGCCCGCTGCACGCCCGTGCGCGATACGTCAAGGCCCCAGCTGTTCCTGCTGCCGGCGATCTTATCGATCTCGTCGATATGGATGATGCCGTACTGGGCCCGCTCAATGTCGCCGCCCGATTCGCGCACCAGGTCGCGCACAAGGTCTTCCACATCGCCGCCCACATAGCCCGTCTCGCTGAACTTGGTTGCGTCGCCCTTCACAAACGGCACACCGATTTTCTGCGCAATGAGCTTGATGAGAAAGGTCTTTCCAACGCCGGTCGGACCGATCATGAGGATATTGTTCTTCACATTGCCGATGCCGGGCGACCGGTCGCGGCGGCTTATGCGGTTGAAATGGGTACAAATCTTGGTCGCCAGAATTTCCTTGGCACTGTCCTGCCCGATGGCATAATCGTTGAGATACGCCTCGAGCTCAATGGGCTTCATGGTGAATTTTATTGTGGGCCTGTCCGCGGTATCTTTTCCCGGGGGCTTATCTTCCTGGCCGCCGTGCATTTCATCAGTGTCGGGAAATGCCATGGGAGTAGAGAGCTTCACCCGGTCGCCATACTTCTTTGAAAGATACTGGTTGAGCTCTTTTTCCAGCTCGCCCGGACTTGGCACGCTTTCCTTTGCCATAGAGTGCTCCTTGTCTGCTTATTGACTTCTATATAGTAAGCATTTCCGGTTGCTGAGTCAAATGGTACAGCTTGTAATACCATGCCGGGCGAAAAAAAACAAAGGCGGACACCATGGGTGCTCGCCTTGCTGAGTTCCCTACTGGGTTAGTCAAAACTTATGTACCTTTTTTTTTGCACAGGCTGTCAGCCTTGATCTGGGCAAACTGCTTCTGCCCTGACAAGGGATTTTTTTCAATAAACTCCTTATACATATCACAGGCCTTCTGCTTATCGCCGGCCAATTCAAGCACACGGGCAAGGTTCAATGAAGCAGCGCCCCCGCCTTCGGCCTGGATGTCGTTTTTCTGTTTTTCAAACCATTCCGCGGCCTGCTTGAACTCGCCTTTGCCTTCACAGGCATAACCCAGTCCCTCATATCCGGCTGACCGCAGGTACTGCATCGTTCCATGGGCTGACTCGAGAAACTCCTTGTAGTAGCCTATGGCCTCATCGTATTTCTTGAGGCTGTAGGCACAGTTGCCGGCGTACAGAAGTGCCGTTGTGCCGAATGTGGTGCTGCCATGCTTGTCTTTCAACTCCTTGAACTGCGCCAGGGCCTTTTCATACACCTCGGGCTTGACCGCCCCGCCTTTGCTGTCCACAGATGCCATCATGGTGCTCATGGCGGCATAAAACAAATTGAGCGAATCGCGCTCAGCCCGTGCCCTCATGGTGCTCCAGGCCAGAACTGCGGCAGCCACCACCGCAACGGCAAGGGCTATGGCGCCGATCTGCCGGGCATTCTGCTCCACATAGGCCCTGACCATGAGCCACAGTGTTATGGGGTTTTCCGCTTCCAGTAAATTCTTCTTCGGCTGAACCTTTATCTTTGCCATACCTTTGCCGCCTCTCCTGCTGCTGTTGGTTCTTATTCTCGCGTTCTCTCGTTTTAGGAAAGCAGAGCTGCGCTTTCCGCTGTTTCAATTTTCAACCGTCAGATACGGCGCAAAACGCTCAAATTTCTTCGGGCCGATACTCCCGAGGCTTTTCAGCTCGCGCAGGTCCCTGATGCCGCCGTTACGGTCGCGGTAATCCACTATCGCCTGCGCGGTTTTCATGCCCAGGCCGGGAATCAGCGCAAGGTCCTCAGCCGCAGCCGCAGAGAGTGATACCGGGAGAAAGCAGTTTATCCGCGCCTGGGCGCCCATGGACTCAACAGTCACCTGCCTGTCCACAACAACTCTGCTTCCGTTTGCCAAAGCACTGCTGCGCTGCGCCTGGTCAGGCAGCGATGCCAGCGCTCCCGCCGCATCAAGCAGAGACCCCAGTTTCTGCGGGCTATCAAAGCTGTAGATGCCCGGCGAGGACACAGTGCCCGCAACCTCATATACATACTGCTGGCGCACAGATGGCGGCGCTGCTGAAGCTGCCGGCTCGAGCAGGTGCCAGCCCGCCCTGCCCAGCATCAGCGCAAGCAGGGCGCATAGTACCATAAGCTGCTCTCTGTTGTACAGAGCCATTTACTCGGCCGCCCCTTTGATCTCGTCTTTGAGCAGCTTGTAGGTGATGCTGTCAGTAAGGGCCTGCCAGCTTGCTTCGATGATATTTTCCGAAACGCCCACCGTGCCCCACGAGTCCCGGCGGTCGCCGGTTTCGATGAGCACCCGCACTTTTGATGCCGTGCCCTCGCCGCCGGTCAGCACGCGCACCTTGTAGTCGATAAGGTGGACCTGCTTCAGCTCGGGGTAGAACTTCTCAAGGGCCTTGCGCAGGGCATTGTCAAGGGCATTGACCGGGCCGTTTCCCATGGCTGCCGTATGCTCGATCGCGCCGCCGACCTTCACCATGATCGTTGCCTCGGACAGGGGCTCTCCCTCTTCCTTCTTTTCGTTGGTGACCCGGAACCCCACCAGGTCGAAATAGCGCTTCTTCTCCCCGAGGGCCTTGCGCATGCGCAGCTCGAATGACGCCTCGGCGCCTTCAAACTGAAAGCCGTGGCGCTCAAGATCCTTCAGGTCGGCGAGTATCTCCTGCACCAGCGGATCGTGGCTTGCAATGTCGATATTGAACTCCTTCGCCTTCTGCAGGATATTAGCCCTGCCTGACTGGTCGGAAACAAGTATCCGCTGGGTATTGCCCACGAGCTCGGGCGCTATGTGCTCATAGGTGTCGGAGCGGCGCTTCACAGCGCTCACATGCACGCCGGCCTTGTGGGCAAAAGCGCTTGCGCCCACAAACGGCTGGTGCTTGTTATGGGGCAGGTTGGCCAGTTCATAGACAAACCGGGACACCCCGGAAATTTTTCGCAGCTGCTCGTCGCTCACGCAATCAAAGCCCATCTTTATTTTCAGATTGGGGATGACGGAGCAGAGGTTGGCATTGCCGCACCGCTCGCCGCAGCCATTGATGGTGCCCTGCACCTGCATGCAGCCGCATGCAACAGCGGCAAGGCTGTTGGCCACGGCAAGGTCGCTGTCATTGTGCGCATGAATGCCCAGAGGCGCGTCGATTGCCTTCCGCACGGCGCTTGTTATCCTGTGGATTTCATGGGGCAGCGTGCCGCCGTTGGTGTCGCACAGCACAAGGCAGTCGGCGCCGCCGCTGAGGCCGTGGCGCAGTATTTCCATGGCATAATCGGGATGGGCTTTATACCCGTCGAAAAAATGCTCGGCATCAAAAAAAACTTTTGGCACATGCTTCTTCAAATAGGCCAGGGACTCTTCAATGAGCCGCAGGTTCTCATCAAGCCCGAT
>CAYNVA010000650.1:0-6227 GCA_964400575.1 uncultured Thermodesulfobacteriota bacterium
CACCAGGGCGCGGCCGAGCATGGTGCGACGCTTGAGCCCGGCAGACAAAGTGGCGAATAAGCTTTCGGCCGGAAGCTCTAGCCGGGAAATAACCGATGCGACCTTCTGCTCGATCTGCCAGCCGCCCTCAAGCTCCAGCCGGTGCTGCAGTTCACCAAGGCGGTATGTCAGGGTTTCGTCATGTTCAGCCTCCATGCGGCGGCTCAGGCCGTGATACTGAGCCACGAGCTCGCCCAAGCCGCTGATGCCTCCAGCCACCACATCAAAGACCGTGCCCGGCATGCCACCCGGCACCTCCTGCTCGAGCAGCCCCAGCCGCAGGCCCTGGAGGTATGCTATTTCGCCCCGGTCTGGCTGCACATCACCGTTAATAATCTTTATAAGACTTGATTTGCCCTCGCCATTGCGCCCCAGCAGGCAAATACGCTCGCCCGGCTCGATCACCAGGTCCACGCTGTCAAGCAGCTGCGGCCCGCCGAAACTCAGGCCGATATTTTTCATATCAATAAGGGGCATACTAATCCTTTGTGTACGTATGAGCAGCGGGGTCAGCGCATGAGCCCTTCACACGCAAAGCACGGAGCTTTTGCAGTGTATGACATGTCAGGCGGGATTGCAAATGCCGTCTGAAAACTAAAAAGATGCTGCTGCACGACAGTCGGCACCCAAGGCCAAAGCAATTTCAAGACAATTTCAAGAGCTTGCAAACCGCGGCACATAAGTGTACATTCAAAGTACAGCTTTCCATAAGAAAGGTGACAAAAAAATCCACCCTCGCCCTCCCTTACAAAAGGAGGGGATCAGCTTCCCCTTTTTTTAAAGGGGGAGTGAGGGGGATTTTGTAAACAGCTTGTTTAGTGTTTTTGTATTCTTTTCTCTGGGGTGTTGTACGTAGCATGTCTTCCCCCCCCCACTGCGCGTTCCAGCGCTCCGGGCGCACAACCATTTATTGCGGAAAGGATATTGCCGTATGGTGTTGAATGAAAAAATAGATCGTATCGAGGAGCTGCTTGAAAAAACCGGCCATGAAACCATGAATGTTGAAGAGCTTCACGGGCTACTGACCGCCATAGCCTGCGGGCCGGTGGCGGTAAAGCCCGAGCAGTGGCTGCCGCTGGTCTTCCTGAGTGAAGACAGCCTGCCGCACTTTGCTTCCCCTGCGCAGCTTAAAGACCTGAAAAAACACCTCACCGATTTCTATGCTGATGTTGTCAAAAGCCTTGAGGCAGGTGAATTTGCGCCCCTGATTGCTTCTTTCGAAGAAAACGGGGAGGATTTTCTCGATCCCGGCTACTGGTGCTGCGGTTTTATGATAGGGGCGCGGTTTGCGCCCGAGGCCTGGCATGACGAGTCCGATACGGCACTTCTTGAACTGCTTGCGCCAATCGTTTTTCTCTCAGATCCCGATGAAGTGTATGAGGGGCTGGAGAAAAAATCTGACGAGGAGAAGCAGGAGGTGGAAGAGGAGTTTATGGATAAAATTGCCGATGTGGTGCCCAAAATACGCGCCCACTTTAAAACAAAACACTCATAGCAACAAACAGACCAGTAAAAAGGCTCTTGGTCTATCAGGTTACGGGCCTTTGTTGTATGCACGCTGCGCCCGGGGGGCTATGCCAGACTCGCCTGGTCCGCTTCCGTGGCATGGTTCCCACAATATTCAATGTGCGTTTCAAAGAGTGTAAGCCTGGATTCAACCGTAGAGGGAAAAATCTGATATGGGTCGGTTAATCGTTAATTATTTTAAAAAACACAAAAGAACAGCCGTTTTCTTTTCGGCTGTTCTTTTTGTTATGCCGGATTTTATTTTTGCATGCGATTATGACGGAGTATGCGAGCCCGGCGAAAGGAAAGACAACTGCATCTTTGATTGCATGGTTGCGACAAATACCAAGGAGGTAAAAATTGCGGCCTGCAATTATAATATATCGCAGATAACAAGATTCGACACACACAACAACCCGACAACTATTACCGACGGCCAGGCCATTTTCGATTTTCTGGGAAACAAAGAGTATATCGATCTGCTGGACGGTGATGAAATTAATGCCTTCGGAAGCTCAAAAAAACTTTCTGATAATGTAAGTGATATCCCAATAATAATATATTGGTGGGGCCTGGGCTTAATGCCTTATTATTGCAGCTATCCTAATGACTACAGGTACCCGATCTGCATGTCAGCCGAGGATGGAACTCATGAAGACTGGTTTTTGCACCAGTTCGATTTTTTGCCGGTAAAAGAGAACCGGGTCCGCAGGCATTGGTACGGCGGATATATCTGGGACAATTCCAATGCCAACTGGAGGAGGGCTTTTACAGATGCGGTGCAAACTTTCTACAGTGCCAACCCCCAGGTCGACGGAATATTTTATGATGAAACCCAGGTCAGGATGAATACCGGATTGCTGGTCACCAACCGAACGGAAAATCAAACAGTCAAAGAAGGAACTGATGGAAAAGGCAATGCATTTAAATATTTAAATACTGACTATCCTACCTACATTTATACGGGGGAAGGCAATCCGCTGGTGGTAACCGATAAAAACAATCCGACAAAAACATATCAGGTTGCCCCCTGGCCCGGCACAAATAACGTTTATTTTGAGGAGGATGTGGCGGTCGAAACCGAAGTTACCGTAAATTATTATTTTCTGGCTACAGTTGACCAGAATGTTTTAGACAATTGGGGCGCCAATTACACAGACCTGCTTCGTCTGACCCGCGAGAAAGTTGGAGGCAAGCTCATAATTTTTAACGGCTTTTATAGCACCTATGACCATGAAAGTTTTTTCCAGTATGCCGATGGCGGCATGAAGGAAGGAATTTTTGGATGCGCTATTTCAGAAACAAAATGGAAAGAGCAGCTTGACCAGTTAGCAGATTATTCTGAACGGAAAATACATTATTCTTTGTCGTATTCCGAAGGTGTGCCAACAGACCAGATGCAAAAACACGCCCTCTTTGCATTCACCTCGTTTCTTCTGGGAAAAGGCAGGTATGCATATTTCCAATACACCCAATCATGCCAGCATTTTTACTGGTTTGACTATTGGAAAACTCCCTTAGGTTGCCCCAAAGAAACCTGCCACATCAAAGGCACGTACAACGGCGCCACTATCTACGAAAGAGAATATAGAAAAGTACTGGTTCTGGTGAATCCCGGTGATAACGACTCGGGAACCATCGATTTGGGCAGGACCTACAAAACAGTAACCGGCTCATCTGTCTCAAGTATTTCCCTGGGCCCAAAAGAAGGTATTTTACTAATCAAAGAATGGACGTGTCCGATTGCAAGGATGCTCGGAGACAATGACCCGAATGTTGAGCGCCTGCGCGGTTTTCGCGACAGCAGACTTGTGCATAGTGCTGTCGGCCGTACAATCATTCAAATGTATGATAACAATGCCGGCAGCATCGATGCCGCACTTGATCGCAGCCCTGCGCTGAGGGCCGTGGCACGCAGAGTGCTTGAAGTATGTGCGCCGCTGGTGGGCAATGAGGAATAAGCAGCCCCGCAGGCACCCGGCATATTTTTGGAAAACAACTAAAATTGTGCAGGCCGGGTTTGCCAGTTAATTTTCTATGTGCCTTCGTCGATTTCGTGCATCTGCTTGTGCAGCCTGACCGGCTCAGCCCGTTTGCTCCGCATGCGAATATTGAGCATCTCCACTGCTACTGAAAATGCCATGGCAAAATAGATGTAGCCCTTCGGGACATGCACATCAAAGCCTTCAACCATCAGCGTGACGCCGACTAATATAAGAAACGAAAGCGCAAGCACCTTGACAGTCGGGTGCTCATCCACAAAATCCCCTATGGATTTTGCCGCAAACAGCATCACCCCTACCGCCAGGATGATGGCTGTGGCCATAACGGCAAAATGCCCGCCCAGGCCGACAGCCGTTATCACTGAGTCCAGCGAAAAAATAATATCCAGCACCGTAATCTGCACCAGCACCATGCCCAGGCTTGCCGCGGCAGCCATGCCGGCAGTATCCTCTATGCCTTCCAGGCAGCTGTGTATTTCATGTGTCGCCTTGGCAAGAAGAAACAGCCCGCCCCCGATAAGAATGATATCGCGCCCTGAAATTTCCTGGTTGAAGATCGTAAACCACGGCTGGGTTAATTTCAGAACCCAGGCAATAGAGAACAGCAAAGCCAGCCGGCTGATCATGGCCAGCCCCAGCCCCATGCGTCGCGCAAAAGCACGCTGCTGCTCGGGAAGGCGGCCGACCAGGATTGAGATAAAAATAATGTTGTCTATGCCCAGCACAATCTCCAGCGCGGTTAACGTGCCCAGCGCTATCCAGGCTTCGGGGCTTGTCAGCAATTCCAGCATACGATCCTCCTTTTAAAATTAGGACATCCGTGGCTTTTCCAGCAGCCGGACATATCCGGGACAGTGCCAGTAGATATAAAATGATGGCGGTTATGTGTCAATGCAAATGTCGGCGCACGGTGCGGGACGGGGGGCAAACCCCTGCCCTGCACAAATAAAGATTGATTCATCACAGAGGCAGCCTGAAAACCCGGGCGCCCTTAATTTAATATTCCCTGTCTTGACAGCAAGCCTCCGGAGATTTATAGTGGGTGCATATTTTATTGCTCAAACCTTACGGAGGTTGACATGCAGATTCACCGCACGACAGTATGTGCTGCATTGATTGCACTGCTGAGCATAACAGCGCCAACTACCGCACAGGCGGTGGTCCTGAAAAGTCATTTTCTCACCCACCAGGGCATGTACTGGAACTTCTCCACGGAAAATGCAGGTGCAACAACCAGCTGGGTTATCAACGGGACCTTCACACAGAAAGGCATTGGAAATGTATTCATACTCGTGCAGGAAGGGAATCGCTTTCTTGCCCTGCGCGAGGAATGGGACGGCATCTATCTGTGCGGCGCATACGGCCCCGACAGCTTTATGGTCCCCGAAAAACCGCTGCTATTCTTCCCGTTCTTTATTGAATTTGATGTGCCCATCACCTCAGCACAAAATTGTAAAATTTATTCTGCCGGTGAAAATGTCTCACTCAGGGAAGAAATCAGACAGGAAGTTGTGTTTGTTTTGAAAAGCATTGAAGACCTGTCATTTGAGGGGCGCGAGCAGATGAACTGCGCGGTTATTGAAAAAACCATCAAGTCGGGTCTAAAACAATCAAAGGAAACATGGTGGACTGCTGCGGGCATCGGCCCCATAAAGCGTGAAAACGACAACGGAACCGTCAAGAAGACCTGCGCGCTCAGCTCATACCGCAGCTTCAGGAATGCTGCCCCGGTGTCATATGCTTTAAATAAATACTTTCCTCTCACGACAGGCCTTTTGAAAACATATGTTGCACCCGGCGGACAGAAAGCAGCTTTTAAAATACGGCCGGAGGAAACCTGGTCCGGCAAGCCCCTCATCCCGTATGTCGAGCCCTACGGCGACATCTACTATATCACCACTGATGACCGGGGGCTCATTGCTCAGGCTAAATTTGTTTCCATTGCAAATATTCTGAATTTATATCTGCCGCCCGACATCCCGGCGGTCATCCTGCCCCACCTGATTGTTGAAGGAGAGCTTCACCGCAGCACTGCATATTACCGGGCATGCCAGTGGCCAACCATCAAACCATGGCTTGACCACTATCCCGAGGCAAATTGCAGCTCTCTCCTGGTGGGAACAGAGGATGTTACAACCCCCCTGGGCCAGTATAAGGGCTGCCTGAAAATCTGCCTGGTTTCGGTTACCCGCGCTTTTGAGATGCAGCAGGAAAAAGTGCGCGCAGGTTTCATCTGGCTCGCACAGGGACAGGGCATCGTCAAGCAGCAGTCCATCAGCATGGCAAGCTACTACCTGCCGCAGAGCAATAACTTTATCTGGGACATACAGGATTATGTGCTCGCGGAGGTAAAGAAAACAGACTTCCCCCCTGAGCTCCAGCCTGAATTGAAGGAAGCGCCTGCCGCCCCTGATAACCGGACTGAAGCACCGCAGCAGGAACTTTCCTGGCAGCAGAACAGCAGGGCCATATTTGATGCCGCCGTGTCTGCGGCCCCGTTTTTCATACGCCCTGTTGCACAAAAGAAGCTGCTGGAGGAAGTAACAGGGCTGGCGGGCGCAGGCGGTAGTGTCACGGAGGATATGGTTATTGCCGCAATAAATAAAACTGTTTCAGAAAAGCTGCGCGCACAGCTGCTTGCCGATATTGAAAAGCTCAGAACAAAATAATGCGCGGCGG
>CAYNVA010000651.1:0-12617 GCA_964400575.1 uncultured Thermodesulfobacteriota bacterium
GGGGCAGAGCCTCGCGATTCAATGACGGTGGCAAGCACCACGGGCTGATTGCCTTTCCTGGCCTGTACGATTTCCTCAAATATATCCATGATGATTCTCCTGTTGTAATTGTTTTTGTCTACAGGGTAGCATTTGTATACCCCTGCAATATTAGCTGTCCGTGAGGGAGGAAGCCAGAATTCAGGAGTCAGAATCCAGAATAAAAAATTCTTTTTCCTCCTTCTGACTGCTGGATTCTTTTTTTACCTACTGGCTACTGGCTTCTGAATTCTGGCTTCTTTATTTCTTCTCATAATCCTCAATTGCCATCTGCAATGCCCTGATGCTCGCAAGGGGGCAGCCGGTCTGAAGCTCGATGGTGCCTTCAAATGCCGCTTCAATATCGGTATTACAAAGCTTTTTTGCTTCTGCAATAGTTTTACCCAGGGCAAGCTCGGTGAGCATGCTGTTTACAGCGATGGTTGATGCGCAGCCGTTTGATTTGAAACGAATATCAAAAACACGACCATCCTCGATCATGATCCACAGCTCAATCTTATCGCCGCAGGCTGGGTCATCAAGCAAAGCATAGCCGTCGGCAAGGCCGTCGCTCATGTCTCCAAAATTGCGGGGCCGCAGGGCATGCTCGCGCACCAGGGCCGGGCAGTCTTCACCGGGGTCATCAAGTTTCGGCGCGCCTTCTTCAGCTCCCCAGGCACAGGATTCTTCATGAAACGGATTGTCCATTTAAAAACTCCTGCTAGATGTTTTTAACGCACTCTATAAACTGCTCAAGTGTTTTTAGATTATGGCAGGGCAGAAAATAATCAACATAGGGCATGGCTGTCGACATGCCCAGGCATAAAGGCTCATACCGGTCATATTTCAGGTTCGGATTGAGCCAGATAATTTTGCGGAATCCGCGCTTGAAAAGGACCATCTGTTTTTTCAGCAGGTCCGCATCGCCCTTGTCCCAGCCGTCGCTCAAAACGACCAGTATGCGATTGCGCTTGCGGAGCTTGCCTCCGTACAGCTTATTGAATTCGGTAAAGCTGCCGCCGATATCCGTGCCGCCCGACCAGAACTGCACTTTTTTCGACAGAATCGCCATGGCCGATTCAAGCGTACGGTTGCTCAGTATATCACTGATATACATGAGCTGTGTGCCGAAGACAAATGTTTCAGTGTCCCGCAAATATTTCTGCAGGCTGTATATGAATTTTATAAAAAAGCGGCTGTAGATGTCCATGGAGCCGCTTACGTCGGCAAGCAGCACGAGCCGGGACTGCCGCGGCTTGCGCTGTTTGGTCAGTATCTGTGTGATTTCGCCGCCCCGCTGCGTGGATTGGCGGATCGAGCGGCGAAGATCGATCATTTTGCCCTTATTGCTGGGTTTGAACCGACGGCCGAGCTTTTCTTTGACCTTAATCCGGAAGTTGCGAAAAATTTCATCGAACAGGGCTATCTCATAGGGCGCGATCAGCTCAAAATCCTTCTCCCGCAGGGACTCCCCGAGCGAATAGGTCGGAACGGCGACCTCATCATATTGATTGCTTAGCTTTTTAGAATCTTTTTTGGGATTTCCCTCTTCATCCTCAGGGGTTTTGCTCTGCTTATTGACGGATGAGTCTTTATCATCGGGCTCCTCATTGCTGCCGCCCTGGCGCTTGGGAATAGTGACCCCGGTGCGCCAGAACTGCAGAAAAAGGATGTCGAAAGCAGCCCGGTATTTTTGGCTCATGATCATATTGGTGCGCAGCGCCATATAGAACTCAAACCGGCGGCTAATATCGATATGGGCAAGGGCTGCAATGGCATCCCGCTCATTTGAGGTATGCACCGGGATTTTATTTGCACGCAGAAGCTTTCCAAACCGGATAATGCGCTGGATAAGAGACTCAGTGCGCTGCGCAAGGGTTGCGCCGTCGCTTTTCTTTTTCTGCTCCTCGAGCTTTTTCTGCGCTTCAACCGGAACCAGCAGTACCTTCATTGAATCTTAGCCTCTGCCTCCACCAGCACCGTGGTTGACAAGTCCTTGAATTTTTTCACATCCTCCTTGAATTTAAACAGGCAGCCTGCGGTCATGTCCATGGTGGTTTCATCTATCTCGTCTTTATCAAGAATGGTGAGGGCCTGCGACCAGTCAAGCGTTTCAGCCACGCCAGGCCGCTTGTAAAATTCCTGATCCCGTAGCGACGCCATAATGCGGGAGATTTTTTTGGCAAGGGTGGCTTCGATAGTGGGCACTTTTGCAAGAATTATTTCCATCTCGCGCTCGGGCGTCGGGTAATCGATAAAATGGTACAGGCAGCGACGCTTCAGCGCGTCGTGCAGCTCGCGCACGCGGTTTGAGGTAATGATAACAAGCGGCTTGTGCCTGGCCCGCACCGTGCCCATTTCCGGGATAGTGACCTGGAAGTCAGAGAGTATCTCAAGTAGAAAAGCTTCAAATTCCTCATCTGCCCGGTCGACCTCGTCAATGAGCAGAACAGCCTTATCCTGGCCCCGCACGGCTTGGAGAAGTGGCCTCGGGATGAGAAACTCCTCGGTAAAAACATTTTCAACATGCCCGGCAGCGCCTGCGCTGTCAAGGGCCTTAATTTTTAAAAGCTGCTTGGCATAGTTCCACTCATAAATCGCTGAAGTTGCATCAAGGCCTTCATAGCACTGCAGGCGAATAAGCTTTCTGCCCAGAACATTTGCCAGCACTTTGGCAACCTCTGTTTTTCCCACGCCCGGTTCGCCTTCCAGCAGCAGCGGCTTTTCCATTTGCATTGACAGATACAGGGTAAATGCAAGAGGATCATCGCAGATATAGTTCTGCTTTTTCATCGATTCCTTGATTTTGTCAACCGAGTCAAGCTTTTTCATAACAGCCTCATAATTGTCTTGAAGTATATAACCTTTATCAGTACAGAAAAAGGAACCTGGCAATAGGGAAAGGAGGGTAACTGACAAGGAAACACTTCCAGAACCTACTGCCAGGATCTTTTGTTCAGCAAACAATGGGGAAGCGGCAGCCGCCGGCTCCCTCAAGCGCTACGTATCCTTTCTTTTGTTCCAGCAGAGAATTGCCTCGAGCACAGACCCGCCGAGGGCCCGGGCCTTATCGGATATCGTGTAGCAGTGCTCCTTGACGGGCCTCGGGTCCACATCGCCTATTTTCAGCCTTTCGGGCACATCCCGGCCATTCATTATAAGGCCGCGCACGACTCCATCAAAAGGCGCGCGTACCGGAGCTTGGCCGACATAGCAGATGATATCCTCGTTTTTCACCTGCGCGCCTATATCTAGCACATGCCGAATAGCGCCGGTGCAGGGTGAGCGAAGCACCCGCTCGGTGCCATAGCCCATAACCGGATCGGGCTTGCCCGTGTCGGGCAGGGCAGAGCCTTTAAAAAAAAGCCGCCCAAGATTATGGCCGCGCATAGTCTCGATAACGACATGCACCTGTTTGCCCGCTTCAAAGCCCGGCCCCAGGGCAATTGTTAAGGGGGCCATGTCCATGCGCATGCCCGTATCGCGCTTGGCAAGCGTTGCATCAACCACAACATCAGCCTTGATTTCTTTTAATATATTCGCGCCCGGATCAACCAGTACTGGTATGCAGCCCTGCTCCCAGGCGTTTTTTATTTCATGTAAGCCGGTCGCTTTTCGTGCCAGCATATCTTCAACAATAGTTTCGCCGTCAATGACCGCCTGGGCAAACGACACGGTTCTTCGCACAACCAGGGGCTGCGCAACTTCAAGGATCAGCACGCGAAAGCCGCTGCGCTGCAGACGGTGTGCGATGCCGGTAGCCAGATCACCGCCCCCGCGAATGACAACGATGCATGTAGTAATGTCGAACATGTATTATCCTTTTTGAATTCAGGAGCCAGGAGTCAAAATTCAGAATAAAAACATAAGCAACTCTTTATTCTGACTACTGAATTCTGGCTTCTGTATTCTAATAAAAAGGGAGTGCCCCGCGCTGGGCACTCCCTTTTTGTGAAGCAAAATTACTTAATACCCTGTTCCTTGATAGCCTTGAGCACCTTCTCCGCGGTGATGGGCGCCTGGGTAAACTGGATACCGATGGCGTCGTAGATCGCGTTGGCGCATGAGCCGATGGGGCCCATGAGTGCCGATTCGCCGCAACTCTTTGCTCCCATCGGTCCGATGGGATCAGGAGCGCTTTCCACCAGAATGATAGTAGCATTGGGCATATCAGACGGTCCGAGCATCTTGTAGTCGGTAAAGTCAGCGTTCAGCACGAGGCCCTTGTCATTATAGGCGTACTCTTCGGTGAGCACAAACCCTAGACCCTGGTGCGCGCCGCCTTCCAGCTGACCTTCTACTGATGGCGGATGGATGGCTTTGCCGATATCATGACCGTTCACAAGATTAATCACCTTCACCTCGCCGGTTTCGATATCGACCTCGACTTCGGAGAAGCAGGCGCCGAAAGGCGGGGAGCAGTGCTTGGCAAAGAAGCTTGAGTAGCCCTGGATCTGGCCCGGTATGCCGATCGTTTTGCCGGTAGCTGCATCAAGGAAGCTATAGACGCTTTCCTTTGCAATCTTAACGGCGCTGATCGACTTCTGCGGATTGCCCTTCACGGAAATGATCTTGTCTTTCATCACAAGATCTTTCACATTGGCTTCCAGAAGCTGGGCAGCCCGTTCAAGCAGTTGCCGCTTTACGCTTTCGCAGGCTTCCATGGTGGCAGGTCCCGCGCAGTACACGGTGCGGCTTGCATGGGCGCCGATGTCGAAACCGCACACATCGGAATCACCCGACCGGAGGTGAATATCCTCCATGGGGAAACCAAGTGTTTCGGCCGCCATCTGCGTTATGGCCGTATGGCCGCCAGTTCCAAGATCGGAAATCTGCTGAATCAACTCGACCGTACAGTCTTCGTTAAGCTTGGCCGTACAGACCGAATGCTCAAGAAGCATGGGAAAGGCCCCTGAGGTATGGTTCATGACGGCAACACCAAGGCCGCGACGCTTGGTGCCGGACTGCTTGGCATACTTTTTCTTCTTCGCATACCAGCCGATCTCTTTGGCTGCCAGATCGATGCAGTCGTTGAGACCGTCTGAGGCGTAGGTAACGCCCTTGAGCCATGTTTCATCGCCGATCGACTTGTGCCACTTCTTGCGCCACTCGAGCTCATCAAGACCGAGAACCTTGCACATCTTGGTGACCATCTGCTCCTGGCAAAACGTGATCTGCGGGTTGCCGTAGCCGCGGTAGGCGCCGGTGGGCACTTCATTGGTGAAGTAGCCTTCCATCTGCATGCCCATTGCCTGCCACTTGTACATGCCGTGCAGGAACGCGGCTGCGCAGAATGGCGGCCCGGAACCATGGGTATAGTAGCCTCCTTTGCGCGCATGATAGAACGCGTCGACAGCCACGGGGGTGCCGTCTTTCTTAAAGCCCATTTTCATCCAGATGTCGCCGGGATAACGGGTTTCAGAGGCTACCCAGTCTTCCTCGCGCAGGAACTCCATGCGCACCGGATGGCCTGGCACTGCCATGGCCATGGCGCAGGCATGAGGCTCGCCGATCATGCCCAGGCGAACGCCGAAGCCGCCGCCCACAGTGGTCTGCACCAGGCGTACGCGGGACAGGGGCAGCTCGAACAGCTCGGCAAGCAGCACCTGCACGGGCTTAGCCATCTGGGTTGAGGACCAGCAGTTCAGGCGACCGCGCTCATCATAATGGGCCACATAGGAGTGGTTTTCCATCTGGCACTGCTTCTGTTTGGGAACATAAAAAGAGTCTTCGATTACATAGTCGCACTTGGCAAAAAGCTGGGCAGGTGTTTTGCCATTCTTGTCGTTCCAGCCGTAGGACTTGCCCGGGAAGAACGATTCGGGCAAATCAAAGGCCAGGTTGCCGGGCTTGAGCGGGGTAAACAGATACCCGTTTTTCTTTTTGCCCTCGGCTTTGGAAGCATCCACAGTCATATACACGGGCAGCGGCTCATAGGTGACCTTAATCTTGTCGGCTGCGCGCTCGGCGGCCTCTTCGGTTTTTGCAATAACGCCGCAGATGGCATCGCCCTGGTGCTTCACGACTTTGTTGAAGATGTTCAGGTCGGCGATTTCGCCGAACACTTCACCAAAAAGCGCAGGCACCAGCAACTTCATGATGGTGGTGTTGTAGGGGGTTTTGGTCACATCGTCGGGGCCGAGGATCTTTACGACGCCGGGCACCTTTAAAGCTTCGGTAAAATCAAGCTTTTTGACTTTGGCGTGAGCATACTCCATGCAGCGGACCACTTTGCCGTAGTACATGCCGGGCATGCGCATGTCGCCTGCATAAATGGACTGTCCGGTTATCTTCTCCCGGGAGTCAACTTTGGGGATTCGTTTTCCAATTACGGATTCTGCCATGCTGTCCTCCTTCCTATCGCTTGCCGGCGGCCAGTTTTTTACTGGCAACCTGAACAGCTTTGACAACTTTTACATATCCCGTGCAGCGGCAGATATTGCCTTCCAGACCGCGCCGGATTTCCTCTTCCGTAGGCTTTGGGTTTTTCTCAAGAATGGATACTGCCTTGAGAGCCATGCCTGGCATGCAGAAGCCGCATTGTATAGCGCTTTCATCGACAAAGGCTTTCTGCACGGGATGCAGCTCGCCGTTTTTGGCAAGGCCGGCAGCGGTGATGAAATGCTTGCCGTCCATGGTGGCTGCAAGAGCCATACAGGCAAGAATGGGTTTCTTCTTGGCCTTTTCGATGGAGCAGTAGGTTGTGTGGGCGTCAACGGTCGTGCATTTCATGCCGCCGTCTTCCACCAGAAGCACGGTGCAGGCGCCGCATTCGCCGCGGCCGCAGCCGTACTTGACGTCAGTCAGGTTTAAATGATCCCTGATGACCTGGAGAAGCGTATGATGAACGGGAACGTTCAAGCTATACTCCTCCCCATTTATATACAGGGTTATTACACGTTTTTTCATGATGTATATCTCCTTAAATTTTTGTTGTGAAATAGTCCGTTATTACTTGCCACATGCTTCAAGAATTATGCGCTTGACCATGACACCCGCTACATCGCGCCGATACTCTGCCGTGGAGCGCACATCATTAATGGGCTTAATTTCCGAGGGGACTGTTTCAACAATCTTCTGGAGAACATCGTCGGTAATCTGGCTGCCTTTCAGGAGCGCCTCGACTTTTTTCAGCCGAATGGTGGTCGGAGCCACTGCGCCGATGGCCACGCGGGCTTCCTTGCACGTCTTGCCTGACATGTCCAGACACACGGCAACATTGACCTTACAAAGATCAAGCGTGGTGCGGGTCATGCGGGCAAAAGCATTGCGGGAGCTGCTTGCCATGGGGGGCAGTTTAATTTCAACGGCGAACTCGTCATTTTTGCAAGCCGTTTCTTTGTACTTCACGAAAAAGTCATCAATGCTGACTTCCCGCTTGCCCTTGGGGCCGCGCAGGACCAATTTGCCGCCGATTGCAAGGATCGCACAGCAGCAGTCCCCTGAGGGGGAAGCGCGCATGATATTACCAACAACGGTGCCCATATTGCGTGTCTGGGGTGTGCCGTTGATGGCTGCTGATTTCCACAGAGCAGGGTATCTTTTCTGCACGTCGGCATTGTCGGCAACCTGTTGCAGCGTTGCCATGGCGCCGATGCGCAGCCCGCTTTTGCTGTCGTACTCGACATAGTCAAGACCCGGGATCTCCGCGAGACTTATTACATTAGGGCACCCGAAGCCCTTGGTCATCGAGACCACTACATCGGTGCCGCCAGCCATAACGCAAGCCTTGTTTTTTAGCTTGCCAAGCAAGTCAACGGCTTCCTTGATGCTCTGGGGCATCAGCAGCTCGAATTCCGGCAGTATTCGACTACTGGCCATAAGTTAAACCTCCTTATTCAATTAGTTTAAACTCGTACTGGGTTTCTACCAAATTAAGGGCTTTCTGTCCTGGCCACCTCCTTTCGCAACTTTTGTTTATCATTTTTGTCGATTATCAATAATTTAGATAATAAAAAAACCGGTCCCGTGACGACACAGGACCGGCTCGTTGACAGTCGCGAACCGATTATCTCCTTTCCGCCACGGGAGGCATGGCGCTTTCGGGCCATACCCTTTCGGCCTTCCGTTCATAAGCCCGCTGGCTTTTAGAATCAGACGGCTTGGAGAATTTCATTGCTGCTGCGGATCTCTGCCTCAGGATGTTCTCTGCGCAGTTTACGCAGACTTTACTCCACAGTAGCGCCAGCCCGGCAGGCTGTCAATCGGGCCGGTGCAAAATTCGGCAACGTAAAAATGTCACCAGAGGGTTCAATCGCACAGGCTGCCATGGTCCAGCACCGCATAAATCCAGCTTGTATTTCCCGGATCGCTGGAGCGCCTGCTGCTGCGTGAAGGCACCGGCGCCCGCACCGGCGAGGGATCATGCTGTGCGATAATCCGATTTTGATAATAGACGCGCCATGAGCCGTCCAGCAGCTGCCGTACCTCGACCGGAGTTTGTGCATATGAAATACGCTGCCTGCCCGGAGGTATAGCGATCACCATGTCGCCCAGCACGATTTTATTGTTATGCTGCACCGTTGCCGAATAAAAAAAACTGCAGATGCGTTCAAGATCAGCGCCCTCAGGCAACCGCTTCCATGCGGGCTCCATTTTTACGGGCCGGCAGGCATGGCTGCGATTGAATGCCGTGATAAGTCCAGGGTCAAGCAGCTGATTGGCCTTTGTCAGTTCTGCGATATCTCTTCCTTCAAACTGGCCGGCAAGAAATGTTTCAAACAAGGCTGTGATGCCCATGATCCGGCGCTTGCTTTCAAGATAATGCGCAATGCCCAGCGCCTGCAGCGCCCGCTCTACCTGGCTGGGGTCACGCTCTCCCCGCAGCTCTTCCTCAAGGGTCCATGAGCTGTCGCTGCGGCGCACGGCGCTGCGGCTGTGCTGGCAGAATGCCTGTGGCACGCCGCAGGTGCGCACAACCTCACGTATCAGCCAGAGATAGCCTTCTGTTGTCTGTGCGGGGAAAAAGCGCGCCGCAAGGCAGCGCAGCGTTGCCGTGTCGACCGCTGCCATAAAGCAGCTTTCGTGCTCGCCGAACCATTTTTTCGTAATGCCGCCCCACAGCACCATCATCCCTTCACTGGCATAGCAGGTCGAGCCCGTGTCGGCGCTGTTTGTCCTTCCTGACTGGTTCTGCTTAATGCCGTCGGCACGCAGAATCCTGCGGATTGTTTCACGGCTGAGACTGATGCCGTGCTCGGCCTGCAGCCGTAGCGTCAGCTGCGTATCATTCAGAGATGCATAGCGCGTGCGGGCAAGATGCAGAATGCGCATGCGCACATGATTACTTAATGCCCTGCGCGAAGGCCTGCCGATATTGCCGTGCAGCACGCTGCGCGCGCCGCTGTGGACAAATGCCTGCTTGAGCCGTTTTGCCTGCCTGTAGCTGACGCCTATTTTACCTGCCGCCTCCCGCAGCGTAATATAGCCGCCGATAGACATCTGCAGGAAATGGATACGCTGGAGCTGATCGGGATTAAACGCGAGCAACTCCGTTTCAGACGGGCCGGTGGTGCTATTTTTTTTAGTACTGTTCTGCACGGTTCAAAAAAATCCCTTCTGCAGCATATAGGAAAAAAACAACGGGGCTTCACATTCGCCCATGCTCTGCTCATTGAATATTTCATGCGGCGTGCCCGTGTTTGCAACACTACCGTCGGCATAGACTATGACTCTATCTGCCAGGCAGTAGGCCTCGAAAATGTCATGTGTTACCAGCACGACCGGTATGCGGTAAAGTTTTCTGATATCGCGCAGAAAGTCGCGCATCTCCGTGCGCAGCTGCGAGTCCAGCGCTGAAAAGGGCTCGTCAAGCAGCAGTAGATCGGGCTGCCGGATAAGCGCCCGGGCAAATGCCACACGCTGCTTCTGCCCCCCTGAAATTTCGCAGGGAAATTTCTGCTCCAGTCTCTCAAGATGAAAGAGATCCATGATGTCCCGCAGACGCCGGTTGCGATCCTGCGGGCTGATGCCTGCGGCGCCGTACAGAATATTTTTTTCAACAGTCATATGGGGAAACAGGGCTAGATCCTGAAACACGTATCCGATGCGGCGCTTCTGGGGGGGCAGACAGTTTCCCGAGCCGGTATCAAGCAGCACGGTGTCGCCAAGTGTTATGCAGCCTTTGTCGGGTTTCATATGGCCGGCAATCAGCTGCAGGGTCAGTGATTTGCCCGATCCAGATGGCCCGAAAATGACGGCAAGCTCATCCCCGACCTCCCAGGAAACGTTCAGATGAAATCCTTTGACTTTTTTATCGACCGTGACTTTAAAACCCATATATCGACATCCTTGCATTTCGGGCTGCATGTTCTGTTTCGTATCTTTTAAAACGGCGCCAGGCCGCTTCTGCCGCATTTGCGAAACCGCGCGGTCAGGCTGTTTGCGATCAGGAGCAGCCCGCCGGATGCGACCGTAAAAACCGCTACCATGATATGCGCCCGCGGCCAGTCACCGCTTGCAGCGCTTGTGTAAATGGCAAGGGGCATGGTATCGGTACGGCCCGGAATATTGCCCGCAATCATGAGGGTTGCCCCGAATTCGCCCATGGCCCGTGCAAATGAGAGCAAAGCTCCGGCAATGATTCCCGGCTTTGCCAAAGGCAGTATGACTTTAAAAAAAGTTTCAAGCTCTGAGCGGCCAAGTGAATATGAAGCATTTACTAAATTAACATCCACCGATTCAATGGCGGCCCGTGATGTTTTAACCATCAGCGGCAAAGAGACGACAAACGATGCCAGCACCGCGGCATACCAGGTAAACATGATACTCAAGCCTGTTGATTCGTATATACATCTGCCCAGAAAGCCGTTCCTTCCAAAAAAAATAATCAGGTAATAGCCTGTCACGCTCGGTGGCAGCACCAGCGGCAGGGTGCAGAGTATGTCAAGCAGCTGCCTGCCCCGAAAGTCCCATCGCGCAAGAACATAGGCAACTGCCATACCGATAACGATCACAAAGCAGGTCGCGGTCAGTGCGACCTGCAGCGACAGGCGGAGTGAAAAAAGCGTTGCTCCGTCAAGACCGATCATGGTTTTAAAAACCCGTATTTTTCAAAAATGCTGCGGCTGGCGGTATCGCCGGCAACAAACCGCACAAACCGCTTTGCAGCTTCCTGACTTTTCGTATTTTTTATAACCGCTGCCGGATACAGCACTGGGCTGTGAGATGCTTGCGGGACATCGAAGAAAATTTTTACGCCTGAGGGCTGCGTGAGAGCATCGGTTTTATAAACAATGCCCGCATCGACTTCTCCGCGAACCACATAATCAAGCACCTGGCGCACGTTTTCACCCATAATGAGTTTTTCTTTGAGCGCGTCGCTCAGCTTGTAAAAAGCAAATATTTCGGCGGCATACCGGCCGGCGGGAACGGTCTGCGGATTGCCGATGCCGATCCGGCGCACTTCGGGTTTTTTTAAATCCTCCATGCCTGCAAGCTTCAGGCTCGATTGAGAGGGCTGCACAATGACGATGCTGTTGCCCGCAAACACAGCCCGCGTCTCGGGAATGAGAAGATTTTTGTTTTGAATGTCCTGCATATCTTTGGGCGATGCCGATGCAAATACATCAACCGGCGCGCCCGCTTCGATCTGCCGGGCAAGGTCGCCCGACCCGCCGAAATTAAAAAAAACCTTGATGCCCGGATTTTTTGCTTCAAAGCTCTTGCCGATCTCTTCAAAAGCATTTTTCAGGCTAATGGCTGCCGAAACGGTAATCTCTGTCTGCTGGGAAGCATAACAAGGCATACGGAAAAACATGCAAAGGACTACTGCGGCAAAAAGTAAACGCTTACTGTGCATGGCTGCTCCTTCATGAGGAATGGTCAATAAAAAAAGCCGGTTCCGTGGCAGCACGGAACCGGCTCACTGCATGCGAGTCGGCTGTTCTCCTTTCCACCACGGGAGGCATGACTCTTTCGGGTCATACCCTGTCGGCCAGAACTTCATAAGCTTGCGCTTTTAGAAAAAACTGGCTCGGAGAATAGTCTGTATATTAAATAATAAAGGCCGTTTTCCCCTAAAAGAAAACGGCCTTATTGGCGCGCGCTATGCTCCTTTCCATGGGGAGGCATGATTTCTTTCAAAATCAGCCCTGTCGGCTGCGTCGCCCTGGGCCTGGTGCCTTTAGGCTGATGCAACTCGGAGACATGATTATATAATATAAGAAAAATCTATCTATGTCAATACGCGGATTGATACTGTCAATTGCACAGTTATTATGTCCCCTGATCTTTTTCCAAAAACAGTAGTGGCCGGCGACCGTGTTTTACGGTTTCACCTTGCAGGCGCAGAGCAAGCCGTACTCGTCCCAGCCGCTGCTCTTGGCCTGCATATCGGTATGACCGCCAAGCTCTTCCTGCGTCTGCCTGATGAGCTGGTGCATGGTCTTATTGTACCTGCCGCCGGGGCAGGAAAGAGAATGGAGGTTAAAACCAAAGACGCTGTACTAATTGTTGCGAAGGGAATATATCTGCATGTCAGCGGGTATGACATGAAATTTTCCATGACATGCTGATCACAAAAATATATGGAAAGGTTGATACGACGGGATGAAAGAACAGAAAACCTGGTTCGGCCTTGAGAAAAATATTTTCTTTAC
>CAYNVA010000652.1:0-2159 GCA_964400575.1 uncultured Thermodesulfobacteriota bacterium
CGCAGCTCTTCGGTATTCATATTCCATTTTTCCACATAAGCACCATCCTTGAATTCGCCTGCCTGCTTCGTGCCGTCTGCGCGCTTCAAGACTCCCTGGCCGTTCATGCGGCCCATAAGCCACTGCCCGTCATAGACATCACCATCGGTATAGGTGTATGTGCCTTTGCCGTGGAACTTTCCGTCAAGGAATTCCCCGACATATTTGTCTCCGTTTGCAAATGTATAGGTGCCCTGCCCGGTGCGTCTGCCGTTTTTAAAGACTCCTTCGTATTTATTGCCGCTGTCCCAGACATAGGAGCCCGTGCTGTTTTTACAATCACCCTCAATGCAGCCGCCAAAACCCGGCTGCGGCATTGCAAGGCACAACAAAACCAGCACCGCTATAAAATAAAATATATGTTTCATCTGCAGATCCTCATAAAAAATTCCCCGCCATGCTCTGACGGGGAATTGTAGTGCTTAATTAACAAATCCGCAATCCGAAAATCCCGAAAATCCCGGAGCGGACTACTCAGCCTCTGCTTCGCCGCCTTCATCTTTGCTGCCGCCGCCCGCCTCAATGCCCAAACCCATGCAGACAAGCTCGGTGATATCACGCATTTTTATCGGAGCATTCATTGCCTGTATGCCGATCTGCAAGCCCTGGTAACAGAACGGGCAGGCAGACACAAGCTCGGTAGCCCCGGTTGTGATAGCATCAGCCACGCGCTTCTGTGAAATTTTATTCTGCATGTCGGGATAGCCTGATTTCAGGCCGCCGCCGGCACCGCAGCAGCGCGAGTTCTCGCGGTTGCGTTCCATCTCGATAAGCTTCACGCCTGGTATCAGGCTCAGGAGTTCACGGGGTGCATCAAAAACGCCGCTGTGACGGCCCAAATGGCAGGGATCATGATAGGTGACCGCGAGGTTAACCGGGGTGTTCAGCACAAGCTTCTTCTGCTTAATCAAATCAACGATATATTCGCAGGTATGCTTGACTTTAAAGTTGAGTTTGCCGATCTTTGCATAGTCTTCCCTGATGGTCTTCATGCAGCCGGCGCAGGAGGTGACCAGAGTTTTAATTCCGAGTTCATTGAACTGTTCGATATTCTCCCTGCACAGCTTCTCGAAGCTCGACCGGTCACCCATGCGCAAAAGCACAGAGCCGCAGCATTTTTCCTTGTTGCCGAGTATGCCGAAGTCAATGCCGGCGGCATCAAGAATATTGGCCGTATTGATGCCGACTTCTTCAACATTATTGTCGTAGGAGGCGGTGCAGCCAACGAAATACAGAACCTCTGACTTGCTCCTTGAGATATCCTTGGGCTCATCCTTGATGCGCTTTTTCTTCTTTGCGAGCTTGCCCCAGCGAGCGCGGGAACTGCGCGGCTGGCCCCAGGGATTATCATAATTTTTTGTCTTGAGAACAAGGTCTTTTTGTGAGTCAAGGGGGCCGTAGCCGCCATCGACAATGGTTTCTCGGATGCGCTCCCAAAGCTCAACCGTGTCGATTGCAACCGGGCAGACGAAATGGCACTGCATGCAGGTGCTGCAGGCATACAGGTCTTTGGCAAAGGCCTTCATCTCCTCTTCGGTCACAGGCTTTTTGCCGCACAGCTTGCCGAGGAAGCTCTCGGCGCTGAAGGCGCCGTACTGCCGGGAGATAATATCCTTAAAAAGCCGCGCTCGGCCCCGGGGTGTCAGGGGCTCTCGGCTGTCCTGTTCATAGGCTGGACACCAGTTCGAGCACTCGCCGCAGCGCGTACAGGCATCTAGCTCCATGAGCATGCGCGGGCTGAACTTTTCAATATGTATCTTTTTCATGCCCTGCTCCTGGGCCGGTGTTTCCGTCTGCGCCGGAGCGGCTGTTGCTTCCTGATTTTTTATTTCATTTTCCATGGTCGCCTCCTTTTAGTGTGCCCGCTCTGAAGCGTCGATAACGATTTCGATGGGACTGACAATGATATGCCAGGCCTTGCTGAAGGGTATATAGCCGCAAAAGAAAAGCGACACTATTGCATGCAGCCATACCCAGGGATTATATGTTGCAGAGGACATACCCATACTTTTAAAAAACCCCGCAAGAATATTGCCGACAAAGGAATACGCTGCAATATTAGAATAAATGGGATTGGTCAGACGAAGCCCTTCACACAGAAAGCCCGTCAGCGCAATGGT
>CAYNVA010000653.1:0-2071 GCA_964400575.1 uncultured Thermodesulfobacteriota bacterium
GCAGATGCTCAAGAAGCGCCTGCGGGAAAAGCCGCGTAGAGCCCTTGACAGCCATGTTTAAAAACCAGTCCTGGTCTTCATACTCAACCGGTTCGGTCTCATAAATTGAAGAGACCGCCTCGATGCAGAGCAGCCCCGAGATCCGCTGCAGCGCCTTCTGCAGGTTTGCCGCGCGGTCGCCAAGGTTTGACCCGAGCCCTATGTATACCGGTACCTGCTGGTGAAAGCGCCTGAAATAATCCTCAACGATCTCCCGGCAATTAAAGGCAAAATGGGCGCCATCCAGATCCGCGCAGGAGAAAAAACCCGCGCGCTGACCCTCGCGCACCTGCAGGCCGTCAAGACGCAGCTCGGTATCCACACAACGGAACATGAAAATATCATAGCCGTCGCAGGGGAACACGCCGTACTGCTCGGGCCTGTCTGGCCGGTAGCCTATTTCCTCTTCTATCTCACGCATGATCGCCGCTTCTGGCAGCTCACCCTCTTCTATCTGCCCGCCGAAAGTGCCCCAGCAGTTCGGGTAGGGGATCGACGGTTTGTCTTCCCGCAGCTGCAGCAGCACCTCACCCCGCCCGTTTTCAATCAGCAGGCCGCACTGGGGGCGTTTTTTTAGGCGCAGTAGATCATTTTTTTCGGATCTGGTCATAATGCTGACTTTCAAAAAAATCCGTGGAGGCCCGGACATTTCGCGGCCAGAGCATTTTTTTTTACTATAGACAGTTTGTTTATTCTGTCATCTCGACCCCTTCGACTTCCCTCGGGGCAGGCTCCGTGAGAGATCTTTGACTGGTGCTAAGATTTCTCTCCGCTGCGGCGGATCGAAATGACAGACTGGCTACACTATTTAAAAAAATACTCTAAAGCCGCTCCTGCATGTTGGATGCAAAAAGATCAGGCTGTGGCCAGGGGCGTTCTGAACCGCTTCACCGCAAGCACCACAACCCCGGCTGCCAGAGCCAGCAGCACAATGTCGCCTGCGGCAAGCATATAATTCTGCTTCGGGATATAGTCCTTCACCAGTATGATAACCAGCGATGCGATGGTGGTGATAAGCATGAAAATGCCGGGCAGGAGGGCAAACAGAAATTTTTTGCCCCGCTGCATGAGCCACAAACTGACAGCGAGCATGGTAAGGGCTGCCAGCAGCTGGTTTGCCGAGCCGAACAGCTGCCAGAGCTGCTTGAAGGTATTGTAGTAGGCCAGGATGAACATGAGCCCTACGCACAGAAGCGAGTTAAAGAGATAGCTTTTAAGAAACCGGGGCACGTTTTTAAAAAGCATGTTCCAGAGTTCTTCAAAAAGATACCGGTTCAAGCGCACTGCCGTATCGAGTGTCGTGACCACGAACCCTTCCACCAGCAGGATGCCAAATACCACGCCATAGGTCAAAGGCAGGCCTACCGATTTGTTCAAAAGCCCGCCAAGTCCCAGAGAAAAAGCGAGAATGGGATTTGACTTGACGCCGGCTGCCATCGGGAAAACCAGCGAGGTAAGCTGCTCATAGGACAGGCCCACACCCACGGCAATCACCACGCCCACCGCAAGCAGCGACTCAAGGACCATGCCGCCGTAGCCAACAACTTTCGCATCGGGTCTTTCCTGCGCCACCTGCTTTGAGGTCGTGCCGCCCGCCACCAGGGCATGAAACCCCGAGATGGCGCCGCAGGCAACGGTAATGAAAAGAATGGGCCAGACATACCCGAGCTGCATATTGCCCGCAGCGATGTTCAGGGCCGGTGCATTCATCATGCCGCCCTTAAACCCTATGATGACCGTGCCGATGAATATGCCGATAACGCCGCCGTAGAGCATAAATGAGTTGGTGAAGTCGCGGGGCTGCAGCACGAGCCAGACGGGAACGCCTGCGGCAAAGATAGTATAGATCGAAAGCAGGATCATCCAGTAAAACGGGTCGATCTTTATGGGGAAGTTGAGCCCGAGCTGGACCGACACGACGCAGATAAAAACGGCCAGGGCTGACACGGCATAGGTGTTGACGCCTTTTTTATACAGCAGGAACCCCACAAGGGGGGAGCACAGGGTAATGAAGATGACCGAGGTGGAAGCG
>CAYNVA010000654.1:0-3373 GCA_964400575.1 uncultured Thermodesulfobacteriota bacterium
GGCCGCAATGTCATGCTTATTCCGAAAGATAATCCCTGGGCATCTCTTGCCGGAAGTCTTGATAAATTTTCCAGCGATTTCATGGCAGAGCGGCAGCAACCGCCGACACAAAGCAGGGAGGATCTGTAAGTGCGCTGCATGCTTGACACCAATATCTGTATCTATCTCATCAAAAAGAAACCACCTGGGGTGCTCAAAAAACTGGCGGAGCATAAAATTTCAGAAGTCGGCATCTCTGCAATTACGGTTGCCGAACTTGAATACGGTGTTGAAAAAAGCGCTCAGACCGATAAAAACCGTGATGCCCTGGCTGAGTTTCTCGCCCCGTTTGAAATCATGCCTTTTGATGAACGGGCCTCTCTCGAATACGGACGCATTAGAGCGCACCTTGAGCGCAAAGGAACGCTGATTGGCTCCATGGATATGCTCATTGCGGCCCACGCTCAAAGCCTTGGCGTAACCCTTGTTACCAACAATGCAAAAGAGTTCAAGCGGATGCCGCACCTGCAGGTGGAAAACTGGGTGTAAGCTCTTTCTTAAATACCGGTTGCGCAATATATAAAAACTTATATAATATAAAATATGAAAACAGTCATGAAAGCATTAAAGTTCATTGGGTCGAGTCTGGACGATCTCCGAAATTTTCCAGATGAAGCGCGCAGGGCTGCTGGTTTTGAGCTTCATGCGGTTCAAAGCGGGTTTGAACCGGGCGACTGGAAGCCCATGCTGTCCATTGGCGCCGGGGTAAAGGAGATTCGCATTCATGTGCTGGGCGAGTGGCGCGTCATCTATGTGGCTAAGTTCAGGGACGCAATTTATGTCCTGCATGCATTCAAGAAAAAAAGTCAAAAAACGAGCCGTCAGGATATCGAACTGGCGCGTCAAAGGTATAACCGCATTGGAGGTTAACGTATGAAAGATGACATTATTAAATCTTCCGGCAGCGTTTTTGCTGATCTTGGGTTTCCACCGGATGAAGCCGCTATTCTTCAGATGCGTGCCGACCTTATGGCTGATCTGCGCAAATTTATCAAAGCAAAAAAATTAACGCAGGCTAAGGCGGCAACAATCTTCGGGGTGACCCAGTCCAGGGTTTCCGATCTCATGCGCGGCAAATGGGAGCGTTTCAGTCTTGAAATGCTTATTACACTGGCAACAAAGGCCGGCATGCATGTTAGTTTGAAAACGGCAGCATAGGACAGGCCATAAAAGAAGGTCTCTGTTTTTTTTAAATCCATTTGAAAAACAGGTAATTTTTTATTGTCGAGTGCTAAATAGAACCGTCCCCGATAACGCACTTCTCCATGCATGTATATGTCGTTTTGTTGTTCTTGCAGAAGACTAACGTTTGTGTACTTTGTCAACAACGTCCCCTATTGCCTTCCCTTGACTTAAGCAGCATAAATGAGGGGAATGCAGCAGTTCCTCGCCGTGGCTCTTTTACAGCTGCTATTTTCGTACATGAGGGATATATAGGAAACAGTCTGGAAGGGTAAAATAAACCTAAGCTTGGAGAAGTACTATGCCTCTACTTAAAATTAATCATGACTTGACTCTTAAATTAATAAACAGAAGTGATTTTAAGAATGAAAAAGAGCTTCACCTGCTGATCGAGAAAAATCTTCTATATCTTACTGGGATCAAGTTAATTGCATCCGAATATCCAATTCCCAACGGACGCATTGATTCGCTTGGTCTTGATGAAGATAATGTGCCGGTCATTATTGAATACAAATGGAGGAAAGACCTGAGCGCTGTAATCCAGGGACTGTTTTATCTTGACTGGGTAATGCAAAACAGAAAACCTTTTGAATCTATTGTAAAAGATAAGTTGGGGAAAGATATAGAGGTTAATTGGGGGACACAACCACGCTTATTAATCATAGCCCAAGATTTTGATATTAAAGAACTTTCAGCTATTAATCAAGCTACCCCAAGTGTAGAACTTAAAAAATATTCATTATATGAAGGGTTATTCAATATTGAAGATGTTAACATTTTAAAAACAAAAACGCCGCCCAAACCTGTAAATGGTGATCAGGTGATAGAAAAATATACTCTAGAGCATTTATTAGATAAAGCCAGCAATAACGTTCAGGAAATATTTTCACAACTCAGGGATAATATTCTTGGAATATCCGATGCGGTTTGGGAAAAGGTTGGTTCTAATTATTGTGATTACAGAACAACCTCTACTTTTGCCTCGCTTCATTTTCGAAAGGCAAAATTAAAAATATTTATTAAGATGGGCGAAGTAAAAATCCATGACCCGAAAAAAAAATGCACGCCCATTCCACCTTCTTTTGGATTTGGTCTTTTGAATACACAGTTTGAAATCCAGAACAAGGAAGAAATTGAATACGCAATGAAACTAATTATGCAGGCCTATGATTATGTTTCTGATTAAAGCACACCTCTCGTTGGGATGACCTATTCTTTTTCTACGACAATTTGCTTAGAAGATATTTCTCAACCGTTTGCCAGTTAGGGAACTGCTCAGACCCAAAATGAATATGTTCACCCTTAAATTTATCAACCCCATTCTTAGTTCGGTCATCAATCAAATAATCCCCAACATTCAAATCCTTATGATGAGTGAGTATAAGCTTCTTTTTAGCAACCTCGCCAAGGTGCTTCTGAACCCAAAGCAGTTTATCGCTCCATGCAGACGGATTCTTCCAGGGAGCTGTTGACAAAATATACACATCAAAGACTTCTGCCAATCTATTAAATGCCGCTATTGCGCCATCCATAGGTGCCATTAGAGCAAATATGCCCGGGACATCATCAAGTCGGTCTTTATATTCAAGCTTTACATCTTCTCTGAGACATTCAATTCCTGACGGAAAGTCGACCAAAACATTGTCCATATCTATGTATACGACTTTCTTCATTTTGCTGACGCCTTTCTTATGCTTCATATTGATATCCTATACCTGATTTTTGTTATTCACAAAGAACTTTTATCCGCGCATATTCTGTTCCATCCCACTCTGTTTTGACACTGTGCTGCTTCAGCACTGCAACAACATGCTTTCCGACTTTGATTGTTGGCAGCCCGATTTTGCCATGCTGCTTACTGTCAAGCGGACCGAAGGAAAGATAAAAAATGCCGTTTTTCCAGAAGTTTTTTTCATCTTGCTTGTGCCAATACACACAGCCCTTGATTTCTTTACCAGCTTTTACGAGCTTCACTGCCGTTGCAGTCAGAGCATAGCCTGCACACGTCTGGCAGCAAAGGTAGTTTGCTTTTGCCAGATAGCCCTCTTTTCTCAGTTGAGCGAATGCTTTTAAAACGTTGTTTCTTACCTTTTGTTTTTCCATGGTATCCTCCTGATCTCTTTTTGCTTTGAATGCTTCATACTCGCCTATT
>CAYNVA010000655.1:0-1735 GCA_964400575.1 uncultured Thermodesulfobacteriota bacterium
GGCGATTTCCTCTGTGTCGGCGCTTATGGGCAACCGCGGCCAGTCAAATTACGCAGCTGCCAAGGCAGGCATAATTGCCGCATCCAAAGCCCTTGCCTGTGAAGTGGCGCGCACGGGCATCAGGGTCAATGTCGTGGCGCCCGGGCTCATCGATACGGAAATGATCAAGGATGTTCCCGTGCTGAAAATAAAGGAGATAATACCCATGGCGCGCATTGGCAAGCCGGAGGAGGTGGCAAAGGTAGTGCGTTTTCTCTGCTCCGATGATGCCTCGTATGTCACCGGCCAGGTCATATCGGTCAATGGCGGGATGTTTTAAGCAATGGTGAAAATGGAAAGAATAAAAATCTGGAACTCATGAAATCAGGTTTTTTGTTTTTACCTTTATGAGTTCCAAATATAAATTCCTTTGTTTCTTTTTATTGAGTTTAAATTTGGTTCTGGATAGTCCGGGTTAGGTTGAATAACATAGTGAGAGATTGCATGCGCCCGCAGGGAATCCATATAATGCACCATGCACGATTCATCGCGGTGCTGTTCTGCACCGGTTTTCTTTGTGCCGGCTGGACAGACTCCTGGGAGAGCATACGGAAGGAATCTGCAAAGGTCTCCTCCATCAGCGCCCGCTTCACGCAGACAAAGCGCATGAAGATACTGACCAGTCCGCTTGTGTCTCAGGGCACCTTCTGCTTCAAAGCGCCCGATTTCGTACGCTGGGCCTATGATGCGCCGGTCAAAAGCGTCCTTCTGCTGCACCAGGGCAGAAGCAGGCGTTTTACGCGGGGGCACAGCGGCTGGACGGAAGACGCGGGCATCGGCGCTGCGGCAACAAGCGTGATGCTGCAGGAGATAATGCTTTGGAGCACGGGCCGTTTTACTGAAAGTCAGGGCTTTACTGCCGAACTGCTGGCGGGTACTGCGCCGCGGATTCAGCTGCGGCCCCGCGACAGCAGCCTGGGGCAGATCATCTCAGGCATTGAGATTATCCCCGCGCCTGACCGGCCGGGCATGATTCAATCAATCATCATACGCGAAGGCGAGGGCAATACCACAACCCTTGATTTTGCTGATGTGAAGATCAATGCCCGGCTTGAAGACGGGCTCTTCAGGAAACCGTGATGCCGGCTATAATAAAGGCACACGTGCGATGGTGCTGTGTTGTCTCAGCGCTTCTGCTGTGCGCATGCGCATCATTGCAGCGGCCAATGCCTGTTAATCCAGCGGGCCCTGAACACCGGGAGCGCTGCAGGCTGCCGTTTCCCGTCGCGCCGGCTCGTTTTATCAACGCCATAGAGGCGCAGCTTCCTGATGGTAAAAAAATGACCCTCATAGGCATTACGGTCATCGACCCCGGAGGGCGAGCTGTCAGGGCAGCCATTATGACTATTGAAGGGCTGCTGCTCTTTGACGCTTCCACACGCAATGATGTGATCACCCTCTACCGGGCGCTCCCCCCTTTTGACGGGCCCGAATTCAGGAGCGCATTGCTGCGTGACGTGCAGTTTCTCTTGCTGCCTCCTGCGGGTGAGCCGCAGCAATGCGGCATATTGAATAATGGATCAAGTATCTGCAGATACGGCCTGGCCGACGGCAGGGCAATCGATGTTATCGTGCATCCTGACAATAGCTGGGAGCTGCAGGAATATAAAAACGGATCTGGTGCTACCCGCACCGCACAAGGCGCAGCAGCTGCCGGCGGCTTGCCGGGCACTGTTGTTTTGCAGGGGCTGCAGCC
>CAYNVA010000656.1:0-2684 GCA_964400575.1 uncultured Thermodesulfobacteriota bacterium
ATCTCAAGGCCGTCTTCCAGCATATCGCGCTGCCGCTGGATCTCAAACTCCAGGGCCTTCTCAACATGCCTGAACGAGTTCATATTCTTCAGCTCCACCTTGGTGCCGAACTTCTCCCGGCCCCTTGGCCGCAGCGATACATTGGCGTCGCAGCGAAAGCTGCCCTGCTCCATATTGCCGTCGCAGACTTCCAGGTACTGCACAATTGAGCGCATGGTTTTGAGATACTCAACTGCTTCCCGCGGGCTGCGGATATCGGGCTCGCTCACGATTTCCATAAGCGGCACGCCCGTGCGGTTCAGATCAACAAAGCTCGAGTCCCCGGCTATGCCGTTTATCTCGTGCATGAGCTTGCCCGCGTCTTCCTCCATATGGATGCGCGTAATGCCGATCCGCTTTTCCACAGCGCTGTCAAGCTCAAGGTCAAGATAACCACCCGTTGCTATGGGCAGCTCGAACTGCGAAATCTGGTAGCCTTTGGGAAGGTCGGGATAAAAATAATTCTTGCGGGCAAATTGACTGTACTTTTGAATGGTGCAGCCTGTAGCCAGAGCGGTTTTCAAGGCAAACTCGACAACCCTGCGGTTTGCAACCGGCAGCACCCCCGGCATGCCAAGGCACACCGGGCATGTTCTGGTATTGGGCGCCCCGCCGAACTGCGTTGAGCAGCTGCAGAAAATCTTGGTATCGGTGAGCATCTGGGCATGCACTTCAAGACCGATCACCGGTTCAAAATCCATGACAACTCCGTTTCACTGTAGATATATTAATTTATTGCTTTTTTTAGGAAATTAGAAGACGAACATAACATAAGATGGTCAAAAAGGCATCAGGAAAAACACTGCACTGGCGCGCAGCAGCTGTGGTGCAGGGCAAGATTCATTGTAGTGCTCAAGTATTTTTCTGTGCAGGCAGCTCATTGTATTTTTGATTTTGGAATGCGGATTTTGGAATTTTACCTACGCTTATGCTTTAGCAATCCAAAATCTAAAATCCCAAATCTAAAATCGATTGGGACCTGCCGTGTTGGTGCAACCTGGCGATCTTTGTTGTGCAGGGCATGCGCCCCGGACTCATTTCTTGAAATTCATGGTGAATAATCCGGGTTAGAGCACGGGCAAACGAAACAAAAGCTCACCTGTGCGGATGGTTGCGACAAAAAGAAAAATGCTCTGTGATCAAGCGTGTGCGGCTGCTTCAGCAGAGGCCTGCAGCGCTTCGGACTGATAATGGGCAGCAAGTGAATCAATTATTTCCTGCAGGTCGCCAAGCATGATTTGCTCTATTTTATAGAGCGTCAGATTGATGCGATGGTCGCTTACGCGGCCCTGGGGAAAATTGTAGGTGCGGATGCGCTCGCTGCGATCGCCGGAGCCGACCATGCTTTTGCGCTCCCGGGAAATCTCATCGTGCTGCTTCTGCTGAGCCAGGTCAAGCAGGCGTGATTTGAGAATCTTCAAGCCCTTGGTCTTGTTCTTGAGCTGAGATTTTTCGTCCTGGCAGGTAACGATAAGCCCGGTTGGAATATGGGTGACGCGCACCGCAGAATCGGTGGTGTTAACGCTCTGGCCCCCGGGGCCTGACGAGCGATAGACATCGTATTTAAAATCGGCAGGATTGCAGTCAAGCTCTACATCATCGGCCTCGGGCAGCACGGCAACAGTAACTGCCGAGGTGTGAATCCGGCCCTGGGTTTCAGTATCAGGGACACGCTGCACGCGGTGCACGCCGCTCTCATAGCGCAGCTGGCTGTAGGCCCCCTGCCCTTCAATAAGGGCAATAACTTCTTTAAACCCCTTAAGCCCCGTGACGCTCTGACTCATGATTTCAATGCGCCAGCCCCTGGATTCAGCATACTTTGAATACATGCGAAAAAGGTCATACACAAAAAGGGCCGCTTCATCGCCGCCTGTGCCGGCACGTATTTCAAGGATAACATTCCTGTCATTGCGCGGGTCTTTCGGCAGCAGTAGCACCTGCAGCGCCTGCTCTATCTTTTCTTTGTGTTCGGTGAGCGGGCCGATCTCCTCACGGGCAAGCTCCCTGATTTCCTCATCGCTGTCACCCAGAAGCTTTTTATTGTCCTCAAGCTGCCGGGAAATCTCTTTGAAACGCTCATAGCCTTCAACAATGGGTGCTATTTTTGCCCTTTCGCTGGTAAGCCCATGATACCGCTTCATATCATTAAACACGGACTGGTCGCTCAGCTGAACGTCAATATCCCTGTAGCGGACAACGACTTCCTCGAGTTTATCAAACATGGACATGAAGGGCATTCCTCGTGTGCTGAAAAAAAGAAAGACGGGATCATAACAATCCCGCTTTCATAAAACACCGGGGCGCTGTGCGCGCGTCTGCAGTGCCGCGTTTGCGAAAGACCGCTGCTTACTTCTGGGTACCGTAGCGCTTATTAAACTTCTCAACGCGGCCGGCAGCGTCAATCAGCTTCTGCTTGCCGGTAAAAAAACCGTGGCAGGCGGAGCAGATTTCAACCCTGATCTCTTTTTTGGTGGAGCGCGTGTCAAAAACATTGCCGCAGGCGCAGGTCACCGTCGTTTGGTTCAAAGCGGGATGTATGCCTTTTTTCATGTACTGTACTCCTTGCAACAAAAATTTACTTGTTCATCGAATTGAGGAATTCTTCATTATTATCCGTATCGCTCATTTTTTCAAGTAAAAATTCC
>CAYNVA010000657.1:0-3595 GCA_964400575.1 uncultured Thermodesulfobacteriota bacterium
GTCGATTACCACACGCACCTGGGCACTGAGTTCGGCGGTATGGCAGTGCTGGGGGAAACATTTACGCGCTGTATCCATAATATCGGTCAGAGCCAGTTCAAATCGAAGTTCGCAGAAGACTACACATTGTTCAAGGGCAACAAGGGTATAGGCGTCATCAGCGCCATCGACGAGCAGCCCATTTACCAGAATTCAAAGTTCGGCCAGTTCTGCATCGCCACCGACGGCTTTATAGAGAACAGCACCGCCCTTGCCCGCGGGCTCATGGAGAAAGACATTTCTTTCAGCGAGGTGAGCCGCAAGGGGTTCAACCTCACCGAGCTTATCGCAAAGCTCATCACGCAGGGCGATGATTTCATCGATGGCATTCAGAAGATGTTTAACGCCATAGAGGGCGCCACATCGCTTTTGATACTCAATAAAGACGGCGTGTATGCCGCGCGCGACCGCAACGGCTACACCATGCTTGCCGTGGGGAAGCGGGGCAATGACTGGGCCGTGACGACCGAGACCAGCGCATTCGTGAACAGCGATTTTGAGGTGGTGCGCTATCTTGATGCGGGTGAGATCGTGCTGCTGAGCGAGCGGGGCATCTCTCAGATCAAGCCCCCTGCGCGGCCCAAGCAGAGCTGCTCGTTTATGTGGATATATACGGGCTTCCCGACGACGAATTTTGACGGCGTGAATGTCGAGATCGTGCGCGAGCGCTGCGGCAAATACCTTGCAAAGCGCGACAGGGATATCCAGGTTGACGTCGTGTCCGGTGTGCCTGATTCGGGCACCGCCCATGCCGTCGGGTATGCTATGGAGTCGGGCAAGCCCTTCAGGCGGCCGCTTATAAAATATACCCCCGGCTATGGCAGAAGCTATACCCCGCCGGCGCAGGAAACCCGTGACCTGGTTGCCAAGATGAAGCTTATCCCGGTGCGGGAAATCATCGAGGGCCAGCGCATCATCGTCTGCGACGATTCGCTGGTGCGCGGCACGCAGCTGAAAAACTTCACCATTAAAAAGCTGCTGCAGAACGGGGCAAAGGAAACCCATGTGCGGCTCGCCTGCCCGCCGCTCATGTTTCCCTGCAAGTTTATTTTTTCCACCCGCTCCATTTACGAGCTTGCCGCCCGCCGGACCATCATCGAGCTTGAGGGCACGGAGCATCCCGATCTTACGCCCTATCTTGACGACACGACGCCACAGTATAAAAAAATGGTCGATGCCATAGCAAAAGACCTCGGCGTAACCACGCTGCGGTACCAGACCGTTGATGATATGGTTGCGGCCATCGGACTCCCGCGGGAAGAGTTGTGCCTGTACTGCTGGACAGGGCAGTTCCCTAAAAAAGGCTGACGGATTTTTTTCATGGAAACAAAGCCCTGGGTGTCGCTGCGGCAGGGCTCTTTTTTTTTAGAATATGAACTGAAACTTCCGCGCGGATCAGTGGCTACCGGGAAAAAGCATTGCAGCAGGAACAACGATTAATCGTTGAGAGTTGATAGCTGATTGTTGGTCGTTGATCGTTGGTCGTTGATTGTTGGTTGCCCGGGGCAATGCGGAGAGTCCGCCGTTGCGGATTAACGAAAAACTATGAACGATCAACACTAAACAATTTTGAACCTTGATCCCCGAGCAATAATACAGAGAAGAAAGGTGGAAGACTATGCTTGATTATGGATTAAATGAAACACAAAAGCAAATGGTTGAGCTGGCGCGCAAAATCGCCCGGGAGAAGATCATCCCCGTGCGTGCCGAACTTGATGAAAAGGAAGAGTTTCCCTGGGGCGTGATGAAGATTTTGGCTGATGCCGGGCTGTTTGGTATTTATATTCCCGAAGAGTATGGCGGCATGGGGTTCGGGAGCTTTGAAAATGTTCTCGTCATTGAAGAACTCAGCAAATACTGCGTAGGCATTTGCCTGAGTTTTGCCGCAAGCGGCCTTGGCGCCTATCCGATACTGCTGTTCGGCAGCCATGACCAGAAGCTGAAGTATCTGCCCGATATCGCCTCAGGCAAAAAGCTTGCGGCCTTCGGCATCACCGAATCCGGCGCTGGTAGCGATGCGGGCAATATCCGCACAACGGCAAAAAAGGAAGATGGCTTTTATGTGCTCAACGGCGTGAAGCAGTGGATTACCAATGCCGGCGAGGCGGAAACCTACTCCGTGGTCGCCAAAACCGATCCTTCAAAAGGCTCCCGAGGAGCAAGTGCCTTTATCCTTGAAAAAGGCCAGCCCGGGTTTACCTTCGGCAAGAAGGAAAAAAAGCTCGGCATACGCTCATCGGCAACCCGCGAGCTGGTGTTTGAAGACTGCAAGGTAGCAAAAGACAGGCTGCTCGGCAGGGAAGGTATGGGCTTTATGGTCGCCATGAGGACTTTTGACATGACGCGCTCTGGCATTGCAATTCAGGCCGTCGGCCTGGCGACCGGGGCGCTCAATGAGTCGATCAAGTATGCCTATGAGCGCGTCACCTTCGGCAAGTCCATCATCTCCCATCAGGCTGTGCAGCATATGCTGGCCAATATGGCAACCGAGATTGAAGCAGCCCGCGCCCTTACCTATCAGGCAGCCCGCTATGCTGATGCAGGGGCCAAGGACATGTCGAAGTACTCCTCCATGGCAAAGTTGTTTGCAACCGATATGTGCATGCGCGTCACCACCGATGCCGTGCAGATATTCGGCGGCTACGGCTACATGCGGGAGTATCCGGTTGAGAAGATGATGCGCGACGCCAAGATCCTGCAGATTTATGAGGGCGCCAATCAGATTCAGCGCACCGTGATCGGCCAGCACCTTATTAAGGAAGCGGCCGGGCATACGATAGATTGATAGTGTTAATGTGCAACATGGCAATACGCGGTTGTTTCATGAGGGGCTTGGCATCGCTTTTTCAGGAACCGTGCTCACTGGTGCAGGCTGGTATTAGATGTATCATCGATGTGCGTGCGCAGCCTGAAACGGGCTAAAACCAGATCCCTCATGAAATTGGTTCTCCACTGCGGCAAACAACAATAGTGAATATGAACATAAGGAGATGCGTACAATGGCAGATAAAACCGTTGAAGAATTGGTCAAGGAAATCATTGTCGAGCAGCTGTCCGTTAGCGCAGAGGAAGTTGTTCCCGAGGCATCATTTGTTGATGATCTGGGGGCTGATTCCCTTGATCTGGTCGAGCTTATCATGGTGTTTGAAGAGAAGTTCGGCCAGGAGATTCCTGATGAGGCAGCTGAAAAGATTCAGACCGTCAAGGACGCCATTGATTATATTAAAGCGCACAAGAAGTAATATTCCTGAGGGAGATACAAGCATTGGAAAACAGAAGAGTTGTTGTTACCGGCCTCGGCATGGTGAGCCCGCTGGGGATCGGCGTTGAGGCAAATTGGGATGCCGCCACAAACGGTCGTTCAGGAATCGACTTTATTACCCGGTTCGATACAAGCGATTTCCCGGTGAAAATAGCCGGCGAGGTGAAAAACTTTAACCCCGAGGATTACATCGAGGACAAAAAAGAAATAAAAAAGATGGATACCTTTCTTCACTATACCCTTGCAGCAGGCAAGATGGCGATGAAGAGCTCTGGCCTTGAAATCACCGAACGC